>CAZRZS010000091.1:0-1501 GCA_964604685.1 uncultured Gammaproteobacteria bacterium | reverse complement strand
CTGTTTTTTTGTAACCAAAAAACTCTCGCGTTAGCGAGAGTTTTGGGACGGCCCCCGCAGGGATGTTTTTAATAACTTAGTTGCTACTTAACTCATGTGCTTTGAGACCAATTTGGTCATCTCAAACATGTTTACTTCAGCTTTTCCACCGAACAATACTTTTAATTTATCATCAGAGACAATATTACGCTTGTTATTCGGATTCTGTAAGTTATTAGCTTTGATGTATTCCCAAAGCTTCTTGACGACCTGGCCACGTGGCATAGGTCCTGAGCCGACAACGGCTTCTAACTCTGCAGAAAGCTTTAAAGGCTTTAACAAAGCAGGATTTGCTTTTCTCACCATAAGAGTCTAAGTTAAGACTAAAATTTAAGTTAACAAAAATATTATACCATATAGTCTTCTTTTATACAATACTTGGAAAGCCCCCTGTGTATATCTTAGATAAAAGGATTAAAATCATGGCTTTACCAAGATGAACTTTTATGGTATAATAGGCAACAGTTTTTAAATTCATTTATGGCTCTCTACCACAAATATCGTCCACAAAAATTTATTGACATTATTAGCCAAGAACATATTATCAAAACTCTAACTAATCAAGTAGCCGGGGGCAAAGTTGCCCATGCCTATTTATTTTCCGGCCCTCGCGGCATTGGTAAAACTACCACTGCCCGCCTCTTGGCTAAGGCAGTAAATTGTTCCGAACGCAAAACTAAGACTAGCGAACCCTGTAATAAATGTAGTAGCTGTTTAGAAATTACCGGTTCAAGATCAATCGATGTCATAGAAATAGATGCGGCCAGTCATACTGGCGTTGATAATGTACGTGAAAACATTATTGACAATGCCCAATTCAAACCAACTAGATCAGCCCACAAAATTTTTATTATCGACGAAGCGCACATGCTTTCCATATCGGCTTTTAATGCCCTGCTTAAAACTTTAGAAGAACCGCCATCTCATGTTCTTTTTATCTTGGCTACAACTGAACTCCACAAACTACCTGAAACCATTATTTCCCGTTGCCAACGTTTTGACTTCCACAAAATCCCCTTTGAAGCCATGAAAAAATACTTGGAAATGATTGCCAAGGGCGAAGGAATAAAAGTAGATGAAGAAGTTATTGAAAGAATTATTAATAAAAGTGATGGTTCGGCGCGTGATGCTATTTCTCTTTTAGACCAAATTATGGCTACTGGTGAAAAAACTATCACGGCTGAAGTGGCGGGCTTAGTTCTACCCACTACCAATGTAGAAAAAACTTTAGAATTTGTTAACGCTCTGATTAAGCGTGAATTAAAGACTGGCTTGACCAGTCTTAATCAAACTGTTGAAGATGGCGCCAATTTAAGCGAATTTGCCCATAATGTGATTGAACTCCTACGCCTACTTATGGTTAGGCAGACTAATAACAAAAGTGATTTGCTTGGTTTAGATCTTAATGATATAGTCAAAAAAGACTTAAATAAATTGGCTAAGGAAATATCTCAAGTTGAAT
>CAZRZS010000090.1:0-1511 GCA_964604685.1 uncultured Gammaproteobacteria bacterium | reverse complement strand
TAGTCCATCCCCGGGAAATTTTTAACGAAGCCCTAAAACAAAACGCCGCCTCGGTAATTTTGGTCCACAACCATCCTTCTGGCGATGCTGAACCCTCGCAGGATGATTTGGAAATTACCAAAAGAATTCTTGAAGCCGGCAAAATAATGGGGATAGACGTTTTAGACCACGTGATAATTACAAAAAACAAAGTATTTAGTTTTAAAGAGAATAAAATGATTTGAAAAATGATTTAAAATGTGATATAATTTCCAGAATATGGATAAAAAATTCACCACAGTCATGTTTGATAGTGGCTCAACTGAGGCGAGGCAAATTTTTAGCAATAATTGGAGAATTGAAAGTAGGGTTATTGTCCAGACTACTAGTGAAGAAAATTTCATTTCCCTAGAGAAAAATGACTCTGGCTCAAGCTCGGTGTATATTGGCGATGAAAAACCGCAACAAAAACGTATAGAATTCAATGATGGTATCTATTTTTCATCAGCTGATTTTATTGAAATAACCAAAATAATGACTATAATATCAAGCACCTCAGGCAGTTTAGAAAAAATAATAACCAGAAGGAATGCTAAGAAAATTAAAAGATTGTATCGTCTAGGAATTCATCTTAAGAATCAATATAGAAATGATTTTTACCACTAAACTAGAAGATAAAATTCGGCCAGTGCGGAACTCTATAGTCGCAATTGGTTTCCACCCTAATCCTCAACAAATTACCATTATAGGTAGCGGTTTTAATGTATCCGATGATGGAAAAATACTAACAGCGGCTCATCTATATAACAAACTTAAGGAAGAGCAAAGACAAAGTCTTAAAGCCTTCGTAATGGTAGAACAAATGCAGAAAGATTTTGAACGCTATCAGTGGCTACCAATTAAATTAATCAATAAAAGTGACGTTGATGATTTAGCTCTGTTTCAACTGGAGGAAAATAAAAATACTCTTCTTGAGAAAATAGAGCTTGGTGATTCTGACCAAGTAGAGGTTGGTCAAGACGCATATTTTATAGGATTTCCATATGCGGCTCAGCTCATGAACGACGGTTTTGGTGTAACGCTTATAGTAAACAAAACAATTATTAGCAATATTAAAAGGGATGGTATTAGCCCGGATCATAAAAAAAACTGGTTTATTCTTGATGCCATAAGTAATCCTGGTAATAGTGGTTGCCCCCTCATTAATATTGAAACTAATAAAGTTATTGGAGTAATGACAATAGCATTCCGCATAAAATCTCAAGTACAAAGATACTCTGACCTGGATATTCGTGAACCAATGCACATAGCTGGTGCTAAGCCGATAAATTTGGCTAAGCCTCTGTTGGCGATATAAATCATATGCCTATACTAAACTGGATTGGGAAGGAAAAAATTGTAAATCATGATAAAGAGGTGCCATTCCGGCTCCTGAGAAAGAATAAAAAATACTCGCTCGGGAAGAGCGAGAATTTAATTGTGGAAGGCGATAATTTAGAGGCGTTAAAAGCATTAATGCCTTTTTATTATGG
>CAZRZS010000089.1:0-1570 GCA_964604685.1 uncultured Gammaproteobacteria bacterium | reverse complement strand
ATCCGGAAACTCCCTTTATTTTAGGTAGAGTTTACAAATCTCAAGCCGAGAGAATTCAGGTTCAGATTGCTCTTTTGAGCGGAGCTCAAGAGAAAGACGAAGAAGCCATTAAAAAACTTGAGGAGAATCGGGACAAAATTTTTGAGTCAGCCCTCGGAGAGTTTAAAAAATCAATCCAATTAAAAAACGATTTTACACCCGCTTACTATTTAATGGCGCAGATTTATGAAACCCAGGGAAATAAAGAATTAGCTCTTCAAAATTATCAAATTGTTTTGCTCTTAGAACCGGGAAACGCGGAAATACAGAAAAAAGTAGAGGAACTTAGTAAATGAAAAACGAAAAATTAGGAGAATGACTAATTAACCTAATATCTAATTAACCTAACCCCGTAATTTCATGGCAAAATATTTTTTAGGAACAACCCCGGTTAGAAAATTTTCGTTTCTAACGGGGCTAATAGTATTTTTTCTGGCAGGAATATTACTGATGCCTTTATCAGTTTTTGCTGTTTACAATACCGTCCAGTTTACCGAGGGCGCTCAGGTTTATCTTGAGGGAAGCGGTTTAACGTTGGGAGTGGTTTCAGGGAGCCAAGTCGCTGAAATGACTGTCGGCTCAACCAATGTTACTTTTAGTATGGAATCGGGTTCTTCTGTAACTGTCAGGTCTTCTGCTAAAAAAGTTTTAACTAACAATCTTGGGATTCAAACCAGCTGTCTGGATACTTATTCACAAGTAACCTTAACTTCCGATACTACCCAATCTTTTACCATAACTCCCTCTGAAACTGTTTGCGGGGGAGGCGGTGGTGGAGGCGGAGCTGTAGTTACTCCTCCTGCTGAACCAACCCCAACTCCTACTCCCGCTCCAACTGAAACCGTTGCAGGACAAGCTACTGTCAGCGCTGCAGCAGGAGGAACAGTTGAAGCTACCACTGAAAAAGGGACTACAGTCAGCTTAGAAATGCCAGCCGGAGCAGTTACAGCTGATTCTGCAGTAACCATTACCCCTACTGAAACCACAGCTGCGACTGTCTCTGTAAAGGTAGCGGCTGTTCCTTCGGAACGAAACATAGTCGGTGATTATGTTTATTCCTTCGCAGTAGAGGCAGCAGGGGTCGCAGTGACCACTTTTGAGCAATCGGTAACCGTGACCATAAACTATACTGCCGACCAGATTAGTGACTTAGATGAAGATACTTTAACTATCTATTACTATGATGAAAGTCTTTCTCGGTGGTTAGCTTTAGCAAGTTCCGTAGATAAGGTCAATAAAAAAGTAACTGCGACGACTGCTCACTTCACCCTCTTTGCTTTAATGGCTGAAGAGGAAGAAGAAGAGGAAGAAGAAGTTGTTGCCAAACCAGTCTCGGAAATGACCATTTCAGAGTTAAAAGCTGAAATTGTCAGAATCGCTGCTTTGATTGCTGAACTCCAAGTTCAATTAACCGCTCTGGTCGGAGTTCCCGACCAATTAATTGCCAATCTCAAGTATGATGACAAAGGAGACCAGGTAGAACTCTTACAGACCTGGTTAGCCAAAGATACAGCAGTTTATCCGGAAGGTA
>CAZRZS010000088.1:0-1583 GCA_964604685.1 uncultured Gammaproteobacteria bacterium | reverse complement strand
AATTTTAGTGATTGGATTTTTCCTATATCCAACAGCCAAATTATTTTTCCGCCATCAACGGAATTTCGAGCCAAACGATCAGGATGCCACGCTAAAATTCCTTCGGCCTCTTCTTTTTCAATCCGGGATAGCATTTCATTGAAAACCAATCTCCCCGGTTCTTTAGCCGTTTTCGTTTCTATAAATTCATCAACAATTTCCAAACTCTCTTTCTTGGCAAATTCTCTCAATTCTTGAATTTGAGCCTCAATAGATAAAATTTGTTTTTCTTCGTCTTCGGAAGATTTCCGTGTATAGATGAAAAATTTAGTCATAAATTTTTACATTTTTCCGCCCTTCGGGCGGAAACCTTAATTTATTCGGCCGAGAGCAAATTTCTTCGGCCGCCGAGCCCCGAGCGAAGTCGAGGGGCGAGGCGGAACGATTGACAAATCTCGTATGGCGGGATATTCTGAAATTAGCTCGAACTTATTTTGAGCGAAACTGCTAATGCAGTTTCGCCCCGCCCGCGCTTCGCGCGGGCGGGAAAACTCAAATCGACAACTCGCGGATAAAAATTCTTAATATGGTAGAAAAAATTAATTTTCACAATCGAGGACAAAGTTTAATAGGAATAATTATTGTTTTAGTTGTGGTTGGTTTAATAACCAGTGGCTTGTATTATTATTTTTCAAAACAAATACCAGAAGTACCTGAAATTACCGAAAAGCCAGCTGAAGAAGAATTATCAAAAGAAGAAGTTGTTCCTGGAGAAAAAATTGAAGAAAAACCAATAATCCAAAAATGCACAGACGGAACTTTATATACTCAATGTTCAAGTAATAAACCGAAATATTGCGATAATGGAAATTTGGTTGATAAATGCAGTATTTGCGGATGCCCTTCAAATCAGATGTGCCAAGCTAATGGCTCTTGTAAAATTGTACCTCAGAAATTGCTTTTATTAGTTGAAGACAATTTATATAAAGGATTAACTCAAGAACTTAATACTTATAGTAATGATGTAAAAAGGGAGTTTGGCTTTGAGACAATTATAAAAACATTTCCATCATCAGCAAGTTTGTCAGAAATAAAATCATACATCTCTAATATCTATAATAACAACCAATTGACCGGTGTTTTGATAGTGGGGAACTTACCAACAGGAGTGTTTATTAATGTCGGCTTTAGTGCAGCTGCTGTTTATAGTGATAGAATATATCAGGATGTTGACAACAAATGTAGTTACTTCTCGAACACCTCTTGGAATATTAGCGGGACGCAAGGGGTCGGCGTTTTCGATGCGATAACTTGTGGTCGTACCGAAAAATTTTGGATAGCAAGGTTGACGCCTAATTCTTCTACAAAAGACTCACTATCTCTATTAAAAAATTATTTTAACCGGAATCACTTGTACAGAAGCGGTGGTTATTCCTATCAACCAAACCTCTTACTTTACGCCCCTCAGCTTTTGGAACTGGGCGTAGCTGGTGAAGAAGAAGTGTTTGCAGCGCACAAGTGGGAGATGGGATTTTTTTCGGGAATGTATGAGGGAAATAACTACAGAGTGATTGATATTCACAGTGCTAATCCGGACCAAGACT
>CAZRZS010000087.1:0-1626 GCA_964604685.1 uncultured Gammaproteobacteria bacterium | reverse complement strand
CGCTTTCCTCTCTTTATTGTATCAGATTGTTTGGGTGTTGTGCAGTGGGTCTAATGAGCATACTCATGTAAATACGTTGCAACCTCTAGTTTATCTGATGTTAATGATAGGTTGTCAACATACTTTCCTTCCGTAAATTTTAATTCACAAACTATTGGGAATGAAGAATTTCTTTTAAATGCGTTGTAATAATTTGGCGCGCAATAAACTTTTTTAGACTCATCATAATCAGTCGCCAACTGCCCGCTAGTAAAATTTTCTTTAGTCCAAACCACTAAGGGTTGCGGCAGTGCCTGAAGTGCCAAGCTTATAATGGTTAAATAATGCTCTTTAGGGGGCTCGTTTTCTGGTGGGGTTATAAAATCATTATATAACGGAAATGAACGGCCATTATTATACAATGATTCAACTTTGTTGTATTCATCCACAAGTTTAGAGAGCGTCTCGGCCGTCAAATAATGAGATTGAGGCAAATTATGTTGCTTTTGAAATTTGTTAAGTTGTAATACAGAATAATATATTCCGGCACCCACCGACATGTTAGCCGATGTTTGGCTGTATCCTAACATTTTTATTGCGGAAACTATTTTATAAGCATAATTGTCAATTTTGTAGGGGCCATCTACTTTGGCTAGATAATCAAATTCTCTCATATCATATTGGGATATTTGCCCACTTAGTATTTTTTGGGTTGTTGGATCGTCATTTAAAAATTTGGTGCTAACAGTTGGAGCTTGATAACTACATGATTGTGATTCCGTTGGTTTATTTTGAGTAATTCCACAATTATTTAAGTCAGAACACACTCGTGACTGGGATCCAGAAATAGAACATTGTGACCATGTTCCGCATTGCCAGTTAGAAGTACATGAGTTTTCGTTTTTAATGTTATGTGAGGCTGATACGTGGCCAGTATTAATTTTTGCTAAATCCGAATTTGTAATACCCAATGCCAAACCTCTGAATAAATCCATTAAATTATCCCATCTAACACTATGCCTAATCCCAGTATGGTCAACATACCAAATGGCGCCTCTTTGTTCCACCTGAAGAAGCAGGCGTCCTTTTAGTCTATGAGCGAGGTTATTATCAGTTGTAAATTTCCCTTTGTTGTCTCCTGGTATATATGGACTATAGTAATATTCTAGTTCCGTTCTATCTTTATATCCATCACCATCACTATCTAAGTCGGGTTTAATACTTTCTAAATTTGCTGGAATTTTGATTAGGTCAGCGTTTGTGATTCCAAGCGCAAAATTTTCAAATAAACTCAAGGCATTAGCAAAAGTAACTTGGTATTTTTTAGAGTCAAGAGGATTGACATACCAAATCGCGCCACCTTGTTCTACTTGTAGTAATAATCTTCCTTTAAGGCGCTCGGTAATATTGTTAGCAGCATTAACATTACTATTAATCAATATTATACCCAAAATTAACGTTAATAATAAAATTATTTTTTTCATAAATTTATTCCCCTTTTAAATAAAATAAAAATCAAAATTTTTACCTTATTATAATTAAAAATCCTTAAACATTATATCAATAAAGAAAAATTTTCAGAAAAATATGTCCGTATAACGTTCCAGCGTATGCGATGTTTTTGCGACCAACGGGAGCGAAAATATG
>CAZRZS010000086.1:0-1776 GCA_964604685.1 uncultured Gammaproteobacteria bacterium | reverse complement strand
AAGTTCATCCCATAGTTCGGGGTGACCTCGGTCTTTTTGCAACAATGCATGCTCAATTCCCCATACGATAATGGTATCAAAGCCCGCTTCAGCCACAAATTTTATATTCTTTCTGAGTTTTGATATGTCCATACTTTTCGCGGCTTCTTCAGGGGACAAAAATTTGTTGTCAACCGGACCCCAGGGCTCAGCTTGTAATTCTATTAGCCAAACCGGTTTGCCGCCTATACTTTTAGATATTTTTTCAGCCTGGAATTTTGCTCTCCCGGGAAATAAAAGCAGATTTAACAAATCTTTATAAAGCCAGCGATTAGGAAAATATGTGCCAATTTCCTTAAAATAGACAATCCCATAATAACTTAATCCAAGAATATCGGCATTTTTGGCCGCTTGTTTATATTTCCCCCAATCTCCAGGAGCGGTTACAATAATACGACGATTTAATTTATCGTATTTTCTGACTGTGTCTATTTCCGCTTTTAAAAAAGTTTCCTGGTCTTTAAATCGTCTGTGATATAATCCTTTTTCTTTCTCTTCACCAAACCAGAAAAAGGACTCGTTTTCCACCTGCCAGGCAGTAATCCGGGGATCATCGGCATAAAAACTCACCAGTCGCTTTATATAATTTAATAAGGCCTTTTTCAAATCCTCTTCAGACAACTTCTGCGCCCACTCTGGCACATGATATTCAGGCCAATGAGGCACTTTCCGACCTAGACATAAAATTACCTCATCGGCTTCATACTTGGTGACAATATCAAGTTGCCACTCCAGATCATCAGTGTTTAATAGTTCCGGACCACTGTCCTGTACCCAATTCCAATAAGCTTCCAGTCGGTAGCATTTAATGTTCAATTCAGACGCGATTGTTTCCAGGACCGACTCCGGACTTCTCTCGTCCCCAAATAACCAGCGGCTGTGAGGGGAAGAAAAAGTAACGCCCCAATTTATTGCTGTTAGCTCAACTCGCTGATGGGCGCAATTAATCAGTGACATTATTATGAAACAACCAATAAAATAATAATTCCTACTCATCATTTGCCTCCTTGTTTATATTTGATTTTTAAAAGTTTTTTATACTTTACACCTTTTTCCATAAAATGTCAAATATATCCCGGAACTTCTAGCCAATTTTAAATACAGATGCTAAGATAAGGGCGTATGAAAATAGCCTTAGTTCACGACTATTTAACCCAATTAGGCGGCGCGGAAAAAGTCTTGGCCTGTTTTCAAGGGCTTTATCCCGACAGTCCGGTTTTTGTTTTACTGAATAATCAAGCCAAAACCCAGGCGGTTTTTCCGCCGGACAAGATCAAAACTTCCTGGCTGCAAAATTTACCCTTAGCCTGTAAATATTACCAATGGTATTTAACTTTAATGCCCCGGGCGACAGCATCCCATAACTTAGATGGTTATGATTTAGTTTTAAGTTCCGCCTCTTCCTTTGCCAAGGGCATAACCAAACCGCCCGGCAGTCTGCATATTTGTTATTGTCATACTCCGACTCGTTACCTTTGGCACGATGCCTCCTCCTATGTTGAAGGCTTAAGCTATAATAAGATTGTTAAAAAAATTATCTCGCTTTTTCTGCCCCACCTTAAAAATTGGGATTTAATGGCCAGCGCCGGCGTAGACCACTTCATTGCCAATTCTCAAGTTGTCAAGGACAGAATTAAACAATATTATGGGCGGGAGAGCTTTGTGATCTATCCGCCAGTGTCCACCGAGGATTTTTATATTTCTTCCCAGTTAGATAATTATTATTTAATCGGTGGT
>CAZRZS010000085.1:0-1848 GCA_964604685.1 uncultured Gammaproteobacteria bacterium | reverse complement strand
GGGTGGGGTTATTCAATAACTTTTGATAAAAATAGTTTTCCTTGCCAACCAAAACTAACTGATAATCATCACCATATTTCTCTATAAAAACTTTCCACGCTTTCAATAACCCTTCAAGATTCTTGTGTGGATAGGCATTGCCGACATATAATACATACTTTTTATTAATGCCAAATCGTTTTAAAATTTGATCATTTGAATTTTGGATTTGGTTGGAAATTTGCAATTTGCAATTTGCAATTTGAAATGGTGATTGATATATAACAACCATCTTCTCCAACGCCACTCCTAAAGTCTGATGCACATCCTGCTTAGTAAATTCGCTCGTCACAATAATCTGTTTGGCTTTTTTAACTGCATGACGAAGAACGAAACGATGCAGCAGGTCTTTAAACCAATAAACTACCAGTCCATGCGTACTCGCCTCTTGGCGTGGGTAGTGATACATGATTAGATCGTGGATAGTAACCACGAATGGCTGATTATAAAATAACGGCACATTCCAATGCGGAAAATGCATTAAATCAACTTGCTCTCGCTCAATAATTTTTTTAAATTTAATCTGCTCTTGCCAGCTATACCAAGGTATATTGGCTTCAACTTTAATAAAATTATTAGTTGCTTCTACTTGCTCCCAATTACTACGATGCAAAAACAAAATATATTGATTAGCTAAATCAATTTTTTGTAAATTCTTTACTAATTGTTCCACATACCGGCCTAGGCCTGCGCACTGAGGCCCAAGCATACGGCAATCAATGCCCATTTTCATACTGGCTTATTTTAACATATTTTTTCTTCCGCCACAACGCCCAAACCACACCTATTTTTTAACTTTGTCTCTAAATTATACCCCTGGCAGTGCGTTAGCATTCCCAAATATGACTGCACACTTTGATTTAAATCAAAATCTGTAATCAAATTATCATTAAATTCCTCAACTTTTTTCTTTATTTTTTTAAACATTCTTTGTTTAGTTTTTGTCCGCAAAACCCGGTAGTGAGGCAATAACACATAGCCAAGGAAATCCAACTCTTGTCTAAATTTTTGCAAAAATATTTTGTCAGGATGAATTGTTAAATGCAATTTATTTTCAACAAACTGGCAGATAATATTTTTTAATTTTTCTAAATACTTTTTATCTTCGTGCAAAAAAATAAAATCATCGCAATATCTAATATAAAATTTTTCTTGCAAAACATGTTTAACAAATTGATCCAACTCATTTAAATAAATATTGGCGAATAACTGACTGGTAACATTGCCGAGTGGTAACCCTTTGCCTGGGCTAGTTTCAAAACTTCGTATAATTTTTTTAATTAAATCCAAAGTTTGGCCATCTTTTATCCGCGCTTTGATTAAATCCCAAAGCAGTTGCTGGTCAATGCTGTAAAAAAATTGCTTAACATCGCACTTTAAAACAAAAATATTTCGGCTGTAATTTTTGCTCTCTTTTTTAGCAAATTCTTCCAACCGCTTCACTCCCGCGTGTGTGCTCTTTTTAAAACGGCAGGAATAGGAATCAAAGATAAACAAACAATCAAAAATGTGGTAAAGTACGCGAAAGACCGCTTGAAACACTACCCTATCTTTAACAGTTGCTTTATGAATTGGCCTTAATTTAGGATCGCGGACATAAAAAAACTCATACTTGCTAGGGAAATACCTTCCGGCTGACAATTCTTCACGCAAGCCAAAAAGATTATTTTCCAAATTAAGTGAAAAATTCTGAACATCTGTTTTACTCATCTTTCCCCGTTTAAACTCTTTCCAGGCGAAAAACAAATTTAGCGGAGAAATAATTTCCTCAAAAATATGACAGCTTTTAACAGCCCCCCCCCCCCCACA
>CAZRZS010000084.1:0-1856 GCA_964604685.1 uncultured Gammaproteobacteria bacterium | reverse complement strand
CTAACGGTCAAATTGTAGTTATCCCAATAATGCCTCATCAGATGTACAAAGTGCCTCACAAAATGCAAGAATTGGTCTTAAAAGCAGTTCTTGCCGCTCAAAAATCCGGCATCAAGGTAGTAGGCTTAGGCGAATTGACAAGCTGTTTTACGAGTGGCGGAGAATGGTTACTCAAACAAAATAATTTTGACGGTTTAATTATTACGACTGGAAATAATTTAACCGCCGGCGTAGTCTGCGAAGAAATAAAGATCTTGATACAGATTAAGAGAGAGAAGTCCATAGAGCCGCTCATTGCCATTGTAGGCGCTACAGGTTCTGTCGGCTCTGCTGTAACCCAGCTTTTGCATAAAGAGTGCGAACTTTTACTAATCGCGCGCAATATGTCAAAGTTGCTTGGTTTGCAATTACAATGCGAAAATGTTAAAGTATCCAATAAAGTAGTGGATGCTTATGATAGTGATATCATCGTTTTGCTCACAAGCAGTGAGGATAATCTCATTAATCTTAGCAGTGTCCCTAACGGTGTTTTCATATATGATATTACTCAACCCTCCAATATTGACATTTCACAGCTTGAAAGAAGACCGGACTTATTTTTTGTTAAAGGCGGACTAATGGTAAGTTCTTCTGATGAAAAAATCAAACTTAATGTCAATTTAAGTTTGCCAGAAGGAAAGATTTTCGCCTGTCTAGTCGAAACTGCCATCTTGTCAATAGATAATCAAGGATTAACTTCGAAAGATTTGACGGGAAATGCCAATCCCGAAACCGCTATGCAACTAATTAAACTAGCAAAAGGGTTAGATCTTTTTTCATCTCTCGCGCTAGAACATTTAGAAACGCAATTGGTTTACTAAATGCAACTGGGTTTGATAAATGTATTATTTTGCATACCCAGTTTTTTTATTAATCTAAATCTGCTATAATAAATAGTATGAATATCATATTGCTTAATTTATCATCCATAGCGGCAGGCATCAGCGCCGTTGGCGTTTTTGTTTTAGGTTTAATCGTTTTGACTAGAAATATAAAAGCGCCGCTTAATAAAGCCTTTTTTGGCTTTACTATTGGTATTACAATCTGGCTTGTGGCTACTTTTGAGATGTTGCGTAACTGTATTAATCCGAATACTGCCATCTTTTGGGACAGAATGGCTTATATTGGAGTAGCCTTTATCGCCGTGACCATGTATCATATGTCCCTTGTTCTTAGAAAAAAGCTCGGTAAACAAAAGATCATTTTATTTGCCGGCTACTTTCTAGCCATTGTTTTTTTAAGTTTATCGCATACCTCATTATTTATAGACGATCTTTATATTTATAATTATGGTTGTCACGCTAAGGCTCAGCCATTGCATAATATCTTTCTATCAATTTTTGTATTTTATGTTATTTTATTTTTTATTAATACTATTTTAGCATACAAAAATAGTATTAATCCTGTTCAAAAAACACAAACAAAATATTTCCTACTCGCCTTTGTCATCTTTTCTACGGGAATTGTCGCATTTCTGCCGGCGTATCAAATTCCGATACCGCCATTCACTTTTATTGTTGAGTTTATCGGTGTCATTATTATGGCTTACGCAATTATCAGGCACCGTCTAATGGACATCCGCATTGTGATTAAGCAAGGTACGGTCTATATTTTTTCCATTATTACAACTCTAGCATTCACTTTTTGCATACTAACAGGCATAAATTATTTTACCAGAATTTCCCTCAATCATTATTTACTTGCCATCGGCTCTCTTTTGAGTCTTGTTGTTTTTGAGCCAACAAAAAAAATCTTCCAAAAATTTGCCAACAAATATCTTTTTACCAGCCTTTATAATTATCAAGCGACGATCCGCG
>CAZRZS010000083.1:0-1859 GCA_964604685.1 uncultured Gammaproteobacteria bacterium | reverse complement strand
AAATAATATAAGTTTGTAAATCTCTATTGACACAAAATAATATTCAAGATATAATATACACATATTAAAATATAAAACTATAAGTTGTATATTTCTCTATATATTTTGTATCGTGTTTTTATGTTAGAACAATTAAAAAATTTAGGATTAGAAGAAAGCGAAATCAAAGTCTATTTGGCTCTACTTGAACTTGGACCTGCCACAGTAAGTGAAATAACCAAAAAAGCGCAAATCACCCGCACCCTCGGCTATCATGTACTGCAAAAACTTGGTTGGCAGGGACTAGTTGACCAGGCCTCGGGCAAAGGAAAAAAAATAATTTATTCAGCCGAACATCCGCAACGGCTACTACAATTCGTAAAAAACAAGAAAAATCAATGGGATAACAAAATCAAAGACATTGAAGAATACTTGCCAAATCTTATTTCTTTGTATAAAATAGCCGACAAGCCAGTAATTCGCTATCAAAAAGGCGATGAAGGCTTAAAAAACATTTACATTGAAAATCTGGAATCCAAAACCGAAATCCTCTCAATTTTAGATGTGGATGCTTGGGACCAGCCAGACTTGCGCCAATTCGGCAAATGGTATATAAGAGAACGGGTAAAAAGAAAAATCCCAGAAAGAATACTCATGCTGGAAAGAAAATCTGTCCAAGAATACTATAATGAACCGTCAAAACTGACTAATTATAAATGGATTAGTTTTGCCCAATTACCCGGTATCTCTGATCTGGGAGGCGAAATCAATATCTTTGAAAACAAGGTGCTGATAGCCATGCCCAAAAAGCCCAACCGGATGAGTATATTGATAGAAAGCCAGGTTTTAGCTAACCTGATGAAATCTATGTATGAACTGGCTTGGAATGTAGGCAAACCAGTCTCTAAAAAGAAAAAACAGGTCCCATAGTTCAACGGATAGAACAAGACACTCCTAACGTCTAGATGCAGGTTCAATTCCTGCTGGGACCACAAAATTCAATTTTTGCCTTGCACCCTTGTGGCGCAAGGCATGCCAAAAATACACAAGGGCCGTTAGCTCAGCTGGCTAGAGCGCTACATTCGCATTGTAGAGGTCGGCGGTTCAATTCCGCCACGGTCCACAAGCTGTTTGTATACACTAGTCTACACAAATATCCACATTTGGGGGATAATTTGTTAATAAATATATTAAAAAATATTTTTTTAAAACGTTTTTCTCGTTCTATAAAGAACTCACACAACAAATCTTTTTAAAATACCTAAACTATCTAAAAAAATAATATAATTTATATACATTTATGTAATTATAACTATTTAATAACGTCGTAAAATATATTTAGCACCAAAAACACTAATTTTACTACTTATTAACAACTAAAAATTGCTAAATTATGATATAATATAATTAATATTTATTTTTAACCCAAATCTATGCTTCAAAACTATATTACTCCAATTATTGAATTTATTGGTCTCATAATTGAATACATAGGCATTACCATCGTTATAGCCGCCATTATAATTGCTTTGGTTAAGCTTTGTTACAAAGCATACACTATGGAGTATATTCGCCATCATTTAGCTAAAAAAATCATGTTTGGTTTGGAATTCATAATTGTGGCTGACATATTGCTAGTTACTGTGGCTAAAGACTTTAGCGAAATTTTACAATTAGGCGGTATTGTGGTCATTAGGGTTCTGCTCGGCTATACTCTTAACAAAGAAGCAGTTGGAAAATAGTCTATCACTTGAATTATTTAAGCTCATGTGATATAATCGGCCACGTGAGTTTTATATTTATGGGCCCTTAGCTCAGTTGGCTAGAGCGCTTGCATGGCATGCAAGAGGTCACGAGTTCGAATCTCGTAGGGTCCACCA
>CAZRZS010000082.1:0-1868 GCA_964604685.1 uncultured Gammaproteobacteria bacterium | reverse complement strand
AAATTGGCTAAGGAAATATCTCAAGTTGAATTAGTCACTTTGATTGATTTGTTACTCACACGCTGTCAACAAATCAAAATTGCTCCCCTACCACAATTACCTTTAGAAATGGCCGTGATTGAATGGTGTTCCAGCAAACAAAAAACTGGTCCAGCCACCAAAGAAACACAGTCAACAACAGTGGAGCCTGTAGAAGTAACAGAAAACAAAGTTGAAAAAATCAGTATTAAAGACAAAGTCAAAAACATTGTTAGTAAATCCCCAGCTTTTACCCAAGAAGAAGTCAATAACAAATGGCCTGATTTTATCAGTCGCATTGAAAAACTCTATCCCTCACTTACTTTCATACTCAAAATGGCTGACATTTTTGATATCCAAGGCAATACTATCCAAATTGCTGTAGGTTTTGATTTTCATCGTGATAAACTACTGGAAAAACATTGCAAAGACCCTCTAGAAAAAATTCTTTCCGAAATTTTAGATAAAAAAGTTAAACTAGATGTTGTTGTGCAAGAAAAAAATGGCAAAATAACTGAAGATGATGAACTTAAAAAACTAGCTTCTTCTATTGGCGGTGAAGTGATAAACTGACTATGACAACAAAACTAAAAAATGTCTGTCTTGCAGCTGTCTTAGCTGTCATTTTATTTTCACCACAAATTACTCAGGCTAAAAATCTAATTGTTCCTTTCACTACGCAGGCGCCCTATGCCAATTGGCAACAACCTTGGCAAGATTTCTGTGAAGAAGCTAGTATTGTCATGATTGACTACTATTACGCTGGCAAAGAATTAAACAAAGAAGTAGCCTATCATGGCTTACTCAACTTACAAAAACTGAAAATAAAATTACTAGGTTGGAGCCTAGATGAAAATGCTGAAAAAATTATTCAACTCATTAATAATTATTTTCCCTGGGAAGCCCACCTTGCCAACAAACCCAGTTTGGCAGATCTAAAAAATGAATTAGACCACGATCGACCAGTAATTATTCCTGTCTATGGCCGAGCTCTTCACAACCCACACTTCCAAGATAGTGGGCCAGATTACCATACCATAGTTTTAACTGGCTATGATAATAGTAGCGAAGAATTTATTACCAATGACCCAGGTACACGCCATGGTCTTGACTTTTGTTACTCTTTTGCTACAATAATGGACGCCATGCATGACTTTACTTGGCGCGGCAATACTAAAAATGGTGATCCAGTCGCTATCTTCACCCAAAAAAATCTAGAAACCAGTGCTAACCTAGATACAGACAAAGATGGTTTAACTAAACAACTGGAATTAGATCATGGCACAATTTTCTGGTTGCAGGATAGTGATGGCGATGGCTATAGTGATGATGAAGAAGTCCAAGCAGGTTTCTTACCCACTCTAGCGGAATATATGCTATCCTCTGGCTCTCTAATCAAAGCACCAGACAATCCTAAGGTCTATTTACTAGATAAACATACTAAACAGCATATTACCAGTGAAGCAGTCTTTATAAATCACGGCTGGCAATGGGCCAATATCAAATTGGTTAGTACTGCTTTTGTAAATATGCTGGCCAGTGGAGAAAACATAGATAAATAATATTCGGGGATCGTCTAACGGTAGGACTCTAGGTTCTGGTCCTAGGTATCCAGGTTCGAATCCTGGTCCCCGAGCAAAAAAATTTGGCTAAATTAAGCCAAATTTTTTTGCTCCGAACACTGAATTTTGATGCTCCGCCCCGCGGTCGAATTTCGTATTTCGCTTTGCGAAATGCGCCGCCAATACAGTTGCGCTTGACCCGCCCTGCCCATTCGCGCACAATATAAAGGAACTCCCTATGCTAACTATAGTATGTAGAACTAAAATTAGCAAGTGTGTATACTAAAA
>CAZRZS010000081.1:0-1880 GCA_964604685.1 uncultured Gammaproteobacteria bacterium | reverse complement strand
TGAAAAAAAAGCAACAGCAATAGAGCAATATAAATCTCAGTCTCACCGACCTTATGTAAATAGAGATTTTGTTGAACATTTAGCTTGTTTAAGAGGTCTCCAGATTGGTACTCAATATGCTGAGGCATTCGAGGTAATAAGGCAGATAATAATTTAGAAAATAATAAATAAAAAAAATGAAAAAAATAGCTGTTATAGGCGCGGGAACAATGGGACATGGAATAGCATTAGTAATCGCGAGAAGTGGCTATAAGGTGATAATAAGAGATGTTAAGAAAAGATTTGTTGAAGATGGCGTGAGGAAAATCGAGGAATTTCTAAGGAGAAGTGTTAAAAAAGGGAAAATGACCGAGAATGAGAAAAATAAAATATTATCTAGAATAGAAGACACAGTAGAACTTAAGGACGTGAAAGATTGTGATATTGTAATAGAAGCTATTAATGAGAACGCTGAATTAAAGAAAAAATTATTCAAAGAAATGGATGATTTTTGTCCCAAAAAGACAATTTTTGCTTCTAATACATCTAGTATTTCTATAACAGAATTGGCAGCAGTAACTAAAAGACCTGATAAATTCATTGGTATGCATTTTATGAATCCTGTTCCAATAAATAGACTAGTTGAGGTAGTCAGAGGGGCTAAAACATCTGAAGTAACGGCAAAAACAATCAAAGAATTAGCAAAAAAAATAGGAAAGGTGCCGATTGAGGTAAATAATTGTCCTGGCTTTGTTTCAAATCGCTTACTAATCCCAATGATTAATGAAGCAGTGCATTGTTTAATGGAAGGCATTGCGACAAAAGAAGCAATCGATAATGTAATGAAAATCGGGATGAATCACCCAATGGGGCCGCTTGAACTGGCAGACCTTATTGGGTTAGATACCTGCCTTTATATTATGGAGGAATTACATAAAGGATTTTCTAATTCAAAATATAGACCCTGTCCGCTATTAAAAAAAATGGTCAAGGCAGGTTATCTTGGCAGAAAAACTGGCAAAGGCTTCTATGATTATAAAAAAGTCTAAAATTATGGTTAAAAAAATTTCGTTGGATTCTATAATAAAAGCATTAGATATTGATAAGATAAAAATAAAAGGAAAAAAGAATAATTTTTTTTCGAAGTTCTCTGCTATCGATGAAGCCGATAAAGATTCAATATGTTTTTGTAAATATAAGGACGAGAGAGCAGAGCAATTATTAGCAGAGACAAACGCTTCTATCGTACTGTGCCCTTTTGGCATTTCCTTTCCAGAACACGCTGACATCACATATATTTTAGTTGAGAATCCGAGACTTTGTTTTGCAAAACTTTTAACAAAATATTATAAAAAACCCACTAAATTTGAAATTCATCCAACAGCAATTATTGGCAAAAATTGTAAAATTGGACGAGTTTCAATTAGTCCTCATGTGATTATTGGTAATAATGTTGTGATTGGCGATAATACCATAATTTACCCCAATGCAGTAATCTCTGATAATGTTAAGATTGGTAAAAATGTAGTTATCAAATCTAATACCACTATTGGGCAACGCGGCTTTGGTTTTGAATTTGATAAAAAAAATACTCCAGTCGTCATACCTCATGTCGGTAGTGTAGTGATTGGAAATAATGTCGAAATTGGAGCATGTACCACCATAGCCCAAGGCACCCTAAAAAATACAATCATCTCAGACTATGTAAATATCGACGATCACGTTTTCATTGCTCATAATGTTAAAATTGGAAAAAGAACAATGGTTGTAGCTTGTTCCGAGATTAGTGGTAGTGTCACTATTGGCGTAGACTGTTGGTTGGGCCCTAACTGTTCTATTATGAATCAAATTACCATCGGGGATGGAGTTTTAGTCGGTTTGGGTGCAGTTGTAATAAAATC
>CAZRZS010000080.1:0-1907 GCA_964604685.1 uncultured Gammaproteobacteria bacterium | reverse complement strand
ATAGGTTCGAGTCCTATACCGCCCACCGAAAAACAAGTATCAAGTATCAAGTATCAAGTATCAAGTATCAAGTATAATTTCCCTCATAATCTCTTAATTTAGTAAATATGAAAACAAGAATTAAAGATTTTCTGAAATCACAATTACGAACCGACCTTCCCGAAATTAATCCCGGCGACAGAATTAAAATTTGGCAGAAAATTACCATCCGCGCTGGCTCGGACACCGGAGAGGGCAAATCTGCTTATGCCAGCAAAAAAGACAAAAAAAACAAAGAAGAAGATGCCAAAAAGGGGGCAGAACGAATAAGCCCTTTTGAAGGCATAGTTATTGCTAAAAAACACGGTAAAGGCATCTCTGCAACTATGACTGTGCGCGGCGAGGTTAAAAATGTTATTGTTGAAAAAATATTTCCAATCCATTCTCCTACAATCCATAAAATTGAGATTTTGTCGCGCCATAAAATCAGGCAAGCTAAACTTTATTTTCTTAGAACCGCCAAAGGAAAACGCGCCCGCCTTAAAAGAAAAAAACCAAAGATTAAAAAATAAAACTGGCGCTCTCTCATAGAGAACGCCCAAAAGCCCAGGTGGCGGAATCGGTATACGCGGTAGGTTGAGGACCTATGCCTATTAGGCGTGCGGGTTCAAGTCCCGCCCTGGGCACCAAAAAGGGCGCTTGGCGCAGTTGGTTAGCGCGACTGCTTTACATGCAGTAGGCCGGGGGTTCAAATCCCTCAGCGCCCACCACAATGACTCACCCAGTTATCTTAAAGCGAATCCTATACTGCCCTACTAAAATGTTCTAAAATAAAATATGCTGCGGTAGCTCAGTGGTAGCAGCGCATCGCTGAAAACGATGAGGTCGTGGGTTCAATTCCCACCCGCAGCACATATGTATTATTTACGTCAGCAGCAGAGGACTAAAAGAAAAAATTTTCACCTGGTTAAAATTATATCAAAAAGAATTTGAAAAATAGGCGGGTGTCGTATAGTGGTCATTACGCTACTTTGCCAAAGTAGTAACGGCGGTTCAATTCCGCTCACCCGCTCATTTGCAAAAAAACAAAGAATAACTGCCCAAAAAAACAAAAAAGTATTGACTTTTGCTTGAAAATGCGTTAAAATAGAAACATAAATCCCCTTAAAGGGGATTTTAATTAGGCGAACATAAGGATTTTTAATCCTCAAAAATGTTAGGCAATTTACAATCCCAGTCCCCGGACCATAAACAGGGCTGGGTAAATTTTCCGGTAGCGATTCTGTCCTCTCTAGTCCTGATTGCTAACTTGCCAGCCATAAAGGCGCAAATTCTCGAGACCCCCAATCGGTCTCTTATTGCTATTAGCCAAAACGATTCCAATAATTCTACGTTTGCCATTCAAGAAAATACCTTGCGCCCTATTATAGAGCCAGTTATCGCCAAAGAGCCAAAAAGAATTTTAAAAAGCGTTATTATCACTGGCTATTCCAGCACTGTTTGCCAGACAGACAACACTCCGTTTATTACAGCTAATGGCAGTTTGGTAAAAGACGGCATTGTCGCCAGCAACCTCTTGCCTTTTGGCACCAGAATCAGAATCCCCGAGATTTATGATGACAGAGTTTTTACAGTAGAAGATCGTATGCACTTTCGAAATAGCTATAATGTTGATATTTGGTTTGACAACTATCGGCAAGCAAAAAGCTTTGGCGTTATTAGAACTGATATTGAGGTTTTGGACTAAATTTTAATTTGTAGAATTTATAGAGGTCCGTCCTCTACACAATTAAACAACGCTCGGATTTCTTACAATTAACCATATTCAAAAACACTAAAAGCCCCCGGTTTAATCGGGGGCTTTTAGTGTTTAAGTGCTCTATTCTTAAAATAGTTCGAACGCATTTCGCCGCCTGCGGCGGCGACGG
>CAZRZS010000079.1:0-1952 GCA_964604685.1 uncultured Gammaproteobacteria bacterium | reverse complement strand
AAGAAATTGAGAAATTAGAAGAAGAAAATAAGAGATTCAAAGAAAAGCTGGAGCAGGGAAAGGAATAGGAGTAGTTTTTTATTTTTATTCAACTCAATAGGTTCTAACATCATTTTGGAGGCAGAGCTACTGTTACCACCCGAGAATTTTTCTTTCGGGTTTAAATTTCACCGCCAGATCGGACTTGACAAAGAATTTTTATTATGCTGTACTGTAAGTACAATAGAATAGGAGGGATTGAATTGAAGATAGAAACAACCAGCTCTTTCATAAGGATGGTTGGTTGGAAGAACATTGCAAATTCGGTTAAAGGATTCCTAACGAAGTACATAAAAGCCACATATCTTGAAGTAGCTCAGACAAAAACATTCCACGTATTCAGGAGAGGTCTGAGAATCTGGTGGTCTCTAATAGACGGAGGAGACATTGTAACAAAGGGCTTTACATGGCTTATCTTAAACCTGTGGTGCGTTGGCATAATCGCTTTACCAATTGCCGACTTTATGAGATCTATCTTCTTGGGACAAGCATATGTTTATCCACTAACTGCAGCTGTGTTCTACATATCAATAATATCGCTAGCATTACTAGGGCTCATAACTATCAGAGTCTACATTGAATGGCGTCGCTACTACCATTCTTCTAACCATCTTTCCTAGACCCGAGCAAGTCATTAAACTGCTCTTTTTTTCTTTTTGGAATTAAGAACCCGCTAGACACATTTATGCCAAATTATTATATAATAGAGAAAAGATAAAAAGATTATTTAAACAAATGCGACTTCCCCATATTGAAACTACGCGGGTAGTAATTGTTGGCGCAGGAAATGTTGGGTCTACTACAGCTTTTGCTTTAATGGTTCAAGGTATTGCCTCAGAAATTGTTTTAATTGATATTGATAAAAAAAAGTGCGCTGGCGAAATTTTGGATTTAACCCACGGAATCTCTTTTGTTAAACCAGTGCGTATTTGGGCTGGTGATTACACCGATTGTAAACACGCTGACGTTGTTTTTATTTGCGCTGGCGCAAAACAAAAACCTGGTCAGTCCCGTTTAGGCTTACTCAGACCAAACACTAAAATTGTTTCAGAGATTGTAAAAAAAATAGTAAGGAATATTACACGTTATACAAAAAAAGCCATTATTTTAGTAGCTACTAATCCTTTAGATGTAATGACATATGTTGCTCTGAAAGTTTCTGGTTTACCTCCCTATCAAGTTTTTGGTACTGGTACAAATTTAGATTCTTCTCGTTTTCGTTGGTTATTAGCTGAAAAATTCGGCTTAGCTGCTACAAGTATGCACGCTTTTTTAATTGGCGAACACGGTGATACCTCTGTGCCTGTATTTTCCCACGCAAACGTTATGGGGAAAAATATCACTGAATTACCAGAATATAATCAGGCGGCTGCTAAGGAATTTTATGAAAAGACTAAAAATGCAGCTTACGATATTATTCAGAGTAAGGGAGCGACTTATTATGCCATAGCTTTAAGTGTTGCTGAGATTATTCGTGCTATTCTTTACGACGAGAACCACGTTTTACTTGTTTCTTCACTCTTAACTGGGCAGTATGGATTGAGAAATGTTTGTTTGAGCTTACCTTCAGTTGTTGGTCGTACAGGCATCAAAAAAATAATAGAAATTGATTTAGCACCCGATGAATTAGAAAAACTAAAAAAATCAGCAAAAGTAATTCAAGAGGAGATTAAAAAGGTTAAGTTATAAAAAATTTAATTAGTTGCTACAGCGAGAGATAAATTCAAATTCTTATAAGTCCTCTTAATTTCTAACAATTTCTCCTTCATCATCGCCATATAATCCTTATTTTCCAAAATTCCGATGAGTTTTCTAAAAATTGTTGAACTGGGGAGCAAAAAAATCGCCAATCAGGCGATTTTTTGATAGAATGGAAATATGCCCAAAGAGAGATTTAAAATAATCCCTACTGT
>CAZRZS010000078.1:0-1968 GCA_964604685.1 uncultured Gammaproteobacteria bacterium | reverse complement strand
TAATTAAATCAATTATCGGCATCAAGAAAAAATATCCGGAAGTTTTTAGCAATTTAGGGGTACTAATGTTTTCAGGGGACCCGAGGAAACAATATAAAAAAGAAAAAGTCGAATCAAATTTGCGACATCAGCTTGTTGCAACTATAAATAGTAATAAATTGGAAAAAGTTATAAGATTATCCCAAGGGATTGACCAGGAGAGACTTCACTACTATTTCTGTGCAGCCGATGTAGTGGTTATCCCATCTTTTTACGAATCTTTTGGCATGGTGGCGATTGAAGCCATGGCTTGTGGAACGCCCGTAGTGGCTTCGAATGTCGGTGGGCTAAAATGGACTGTCCAGGACGGAATTACTGGTTCTCACGCTAAACCTGGTGATCCTAAAGGTTTCGCCCGAGAAATTGCAAAAATATTAAGCGATGAGCAGCTTGAACAAAGATTAAGCGAAAATGCTGTAATTCATGCAAGAAATAATTACAACTGGATGGGTATTGCCGAAAAGATTGTTAATATATATAAAAAGGAAGTTGAGAAGTCAAAACTAGAGGATGAAAAATGAGAATCGCTTATTATACTTCCAATAGGGTGATATTTCCCCCGAGGCCAGAAGATATGGCAGCTTCTTCGGTTATCACTGCTGATATTGTTAAAAATCTGAAAAATAGTCACAAAATTACCGTTTATGCACCGAGGGGGTCGAAAATGAACGGTGTAGAAATTATTGATTTTAATTTTGAAAACTTTGCTATAGATTCAAGTATTAGCTCTGTTGATTGGACTACAAAATCAGTGATTGGTATGAAACAGTTATTTTTAGGCAGAGTTCTAGAAGATGCAAAAAATTACGACATTATACATTTGCAGACCGAGCCAGTGTATCTGGGGATGCCTTTTGTTAATCTTATTGAAACACCAATACTGTTTACACCGCACCACCCTTTTTATGAATCAGACAAACCGATTTTTGAGTTTTATGATGGAAAAATTAACATGTCAGTGATATCCAAATATCAAGGTAGCAAATATCCAATGAAACAAAATCTGACGGTAGTCCATAATGGTATTGATATTAGTGATTTTGAATACAACTCTGACCCGAAGGATTATTTTCTCTATCTCGGAAGGTTTACTCACGACAAGGGAATTGAAGATTTTATTGAGTTGGTGAGGGAAAATCCCAGCTATAAATTTGTTATTGCTGGCGCCGGTGTTTTAGAAGAAGCCGTTGTTATTGCTTCTGGAAACCTTGCAAACCTCGAATCTTGCGGATACCTTCCCAGGGGCGGGAAAGAGTGGAAAGATGTTTTGGGTAATGCTAAAGCTTTGATAATGCCAACAGTCGGAGAAGAGTCATTTGGCATGGTGATGATTGAAGC
This sequence comes from uncultured Gammaproteobacteria bacterium, assembly GCA_964604685.1. Lineage (GTDB taxonomy): Bacteria > Patescibacteriota > Patescibacteriia > Magasanikbacterales > UBA922 > CAZRZS01. The sequence continues at coordinate 591 of CAZRZS010000078.1, read as the reverse complement.
AATGGCATTTGGGACTCCGGTAATAGCCTATAAAAAATGTGCTGCACCAGAGATTATTGATGATAACAAAAATGGTGTTATAGTTTCAGAATTAAATATCGGCGGGCTAAAAAGGGGAATTAAAAAAATAAATTCCTTAAGTTATTCCAACTACCGAATGATGAGACAAAAAGCCAGAGAAAAAGTAGAACATAATTTTGCATCAAAAATGATGGCAAAAAACTACGAAAAATTATATCAACAGATTTTGGATAAAAATTGATTTTTTGGAGTGGAATATGAAGATTTGTTTCTTCACAACTGGCATTTTTCCTATTTCTGCTGACAATACAAAGGCTATTGAAAATTGGACCTATAATTTAGCCAAATCACTTAAATATCGTGGCCATGAAGTTGTGATCTTTGGTTCCTCCAACTCGGCAGAAGAATTTGAGGTTGTGCCGCCAGACGAGATAATGACAGAGGTTTTGGCACTCAATGATTCTGATAAATATGATGAATATTTGAAAGAATATTTTTCTAAATGTGTAGCTTATGCTGCCAATAATTTAGTAGATATCATTCATGATCAAACATCGGTTATATCAATTC
>CAZRZS010000077.1:0-2073 GCA_964604685.1 uncultured Gammaproteobacteria bacterium | reverse complement strand
CTGTTTGCCAAAAAATAAAAAGAACCATAACTAAATTACTACAAAAGGTCTAGCTGTCGCACGGAAGTGATAATGTCCTATCTGAGGGAAGTTAAAATGTCCTACTTCAGGTAAAATGAAATGGTTATTCATTAACCATTTCAGCTATGACATTAATCACTATGTCGGCAAAAGAAATAGATAGGTTGCAAGTTATCAAAAAATTAATCGACAAGCACATTGACGGAACAAAGGCATCGGAATTGCTCCATTTGAGCACTCGCCAAATCAGACGTTTGAAATCCAAAGTGAAACAGTCTGGCGCCAAAGGTTTAATCCACGGCAACCGCGGCAAAGAAAGCCCTAACCGGATAAATGAAAAGAAAAAAATAATTGGACTATTGCGTAAACACTATTATGATTTCGGTCCGACTTTTGCCAGCGAAAAATTATCAGAAAACCATAAAATCAATCATGATCCCAAAACCATCCGCCAAATAATGATTGACGAACGATTGTGGAAACCGCGAACAAAAAAGAAAGCGTCCGTTCATCGTGCTTGGCGCGAACGCCGGCCATGTTATGGCGAGATGATACAATTTGACGGCTCGTATGAACATTGGTTTGAGAATAGAAACAATACCGGAGAAGTTTGCCTGCTGGCCGCCATTGATGACGCCACAGGCAAAGTAATTCATGCCTGGTTTGACGAACATGAGGGGGTGTTCCCGGTCTTTGGCTTCTGGCGGAAATACCTCATTAATAACGGCAAGCCAAGGTCAATTTACCTAGACAAATTCAGCACTTACAACATTAACCATGAGCTCGCCAAAGAGAACAGCGACACCCTAACTCAATTTGAAAGAGCTACTAGTGAATTAAAGATTGAACTCATTAAAGCCAACAGTCCGCAGGCCAAAGGCAGAGTGGAAAGATTGTTTAACACTCTGCAAGACAGATTAATTAAAGAATTGAGACTGCAAGATATTTCTACCACTGTTGCCGCCAATCTCTTTCTGGAAAAAACATTCATCCCTAAATTTAACGCCAAATTTTCAGTTGAACCGAGAAACAAAACCGACCTGCACCAAAAACTAAACCAAAAAGAAATCAAGCGATTATCCGGAATATTTTCCCGACAAAAAGAACGAACCGTACTTAATGATTTTACCTTCTCTTTCAACAAACAATGGTATCAGCTCACCAAAGAACAGCCGGCGACAATCTGCAAAAAGGACAAGGTGATTGTGGAAGAGTGGCTGGATCATTCAATCCACCTTCGTCTACGGGGCAAGTACTTGAATTACCGAATCCTGCCGGCCAGACCAGCTAAAATCAATAAAACACAACCATGGGTAATCGCCAAAACGCAAGAGGAAATCAATCAAAGCAAAGCTCATAGACCACAGTCCAACCATCCTTGGAGACAGACAATAAAGGCCTCGGTTATCCAGCAGTTGAACACGTCAAATAGGACATTTTAACTTCCCGGAAAATAGGACATTTTAACTTCCCGTTGACACTACAAAAGGTCTAGCTTGTCAAGAGGGTAAAAAAGTGGTAGGATAGAGTTAAATTTTTAACTTAAACAATATGGAGGACACTACTAAAATCGCTTTATTTAAAGGCCGGCAAATCCGCAAAGTTTTATTTCAAAATGAGTGGTGGTTTTCGGTTATAGACGTTTGCAAAGCACTAACAGATAGCGTGGACGCTGGAGCATATTGGAGAAAATTAAAACAACGTTTAATTGAGGAAGGAAACGAGGTCGTGACATTTTGTCACGGACTGAAATTGGAAGCAACTGATGGAAAAAAATATGAAACTGACTGCGCCAACACCGAGGGCATTTTCCGTATTATTCAATCCATCCCTTCTCCTAAAGCTGAACCTTTTAAACGGTGGCTGGCCAAGGTAGGTTATGAACGGGTGCAGGAAATAGAAAATCCAGAATTAGCGACAAAAAGAACCAGGATGTTGTATAAATTAAAAGGCTATCCTGACAGCTGGATTGAGAAACGGATGCGCGGCATTGAGATTAGGGAAACTTTGACTGACGAATGGAAAAAACATCATGTTAACGGCCAAAACGAA
>CAZRZS010000076.1:0-2178 GCA_964604685.1 uncultured Gammaproteobacteria bacterium | reverse complement strand
TATCCGTACCTGTTGGTCCAGAAACTCTCGGTCGCATGTATGATGTCACTGGTAACACCATTGATGGCAAGGGTGAATCTAAAACTAAGAAGAAATATTCCATTCACCGTCCGGCACCTGCCTTTACTGAACAATCCACTAAGTCAGAGATTCTAGAAACTGGTATTAAAGTTATTGACTTATTTTGTCCTTTTTTAAAAGGTGGCAAGGTTGGTTTGTTTGGTGGTGCTGGTGTAGGTAAGACTGTTATTATTCAAGAACTTATTCGTAATATTGCTCAGGAACATGGCGGTTATTCTATGTTTGCTGGCGTGGGTGAACGTACGCGTGAAGGTAATGACTTATATAAAGAAATGGAAGAGTCTGGTGTGTTAGACAAAACTGCTTTAGTCTTTGGTCAGATGAATGAACCTCCTGGAGCTCGTGCTCGCGTGGCTCTAACTGCCTTATCTATGGCTGAGTATTTTCGTGAAGAAGAAGGCAAAGATTTACTTTTATTTATTGATAATATCTTTCGTTTTACCCAAGCTGGTTCAGAAGTTTCCGCTTTGCTCGGTCGTATGCCTAGTGCTGTTGGTTATCAACCAACCTTGGCTACAGAAATGGGTGAATTACAAGAACGGATTACTTCAACTCATAAAGGTTCTATTACTTCAGTTCAAGCTGTTTATGTACCTGCTGATGACCTCACAGACCCAGCTCCAGCCACAACTTTTGCCCATTTAGATTCTACTGTAGTTTTGTCTCGTTCCTTATCTGAACTTGGTATATATCCTGCTGTTGATCCTTTAGACTCTAGTTCTACTATTCTTGATCCAAATATTGTGGGTGAAGAACATTATCGTACGGCTCGTCAAGTACAACAAGTCTTACAACGCTATAAAGACTTGCAAGATATTATTGCCATTCTTGGTATGGAAGAATTATCTGATGAAGATAAATTGACTGTTACACGAGCACGTAAATTACAAAAGTTTTTGTCACAGCCGATGTTTGTGGCTGAAGCCTTTACTGGCACTGATGGTAAATATGTAAAATTGGTTGACACAGTCAAAGGTTTCCGGGAAATTCTAGATGGCAAACATGATAGTAAAAATGAACAGGCTTTTTATATGAAAGGTTCTATTAAAGAAGTTAAATAATTATGGAAAAAATCCTCAAGTTTAAAATTGCTACGCCAGAAAAGGTAGTTTACGAAGATGAGATTTATCAGGTCACCATTCCTACCATGAGTGGTGAAATTACAGTTTTGCCAAATCATATTCCCTTGGTTTCAATCCTGACAGCCGGCGAATTGAAAATAAAAGACAAAGATGGCGAACATCCCATAGCTGTGGAGGGTGGTTTTCTTGAAGTCAGAAAAAATAATGAAATTATAATTTTAGCCGATAATGCTGAAAGAGCGGAGGAAATTGATCTGGAACGAGCTGAAGAAGCTAAACAGCGTGCTGAAAAACAAATGCAACAAGCCGAGGCTACTGCTAATGTTGATTTTGCACGGTTGCAAGCAGTAATTGATCGTGAAATGAACCGTATCCGAGTCGGTAAAAAATATAAGAAATTAAAAATTAGTGAATAATTTGTAAGTGGAAATAAATTATTTTTTCACTTTTTGTTTTTTTCATTTTGACGATATTGAAGGGGGGCGGATACGAATGCCTGCCTGCCGGCAGACAGATGATTGAGGGGAAATACCCGCCCGCCAGGTAAGTTTGTAAGGTGTTGTGGGCAGGTGATGTCCCACCGTATACTCAGGCGGGACGAAATGATTATTTAACTTAAAATATATGAAGTCAGAAATAATAAAAAGTAAACCTATTAATGGTGGATCGTTGGAGTTGGTAGAGTTTACCGACGATTTTGGTAGAATTATCAAATATGAAATAGCTTTTGGTCGCAATAGTACTGGTACATTTGAAAAAATAGAAGAATTTGAAGATAAAAATAAAGCAATAAAATATTTTGATGATCAAAATTAAAACAAATTTTGTTTTTAAATGTATGACAAGCAAAGAAGAAAAAAATATAGATGAACAGTTCAAACAGAGAGTTGAACAAATGTATATTCACCGGAATAGTAAATACGGTCAATTTATCATTCAAACAAATATTGTTCAACACTGTTTATTTCTTTTAATTTTACGAATAATTATACGAAGAAAATCTTTGATTAATAAA
>CAZRZS010000075.1:0-2223 GCA_964604685.1 uncultured Gammaproteobacteria bacterium | reverse complement strand
GGAGCAGCAACGGCAAAACCAATGCCAACCAGAAAAATGGCGCTGAAAGTTATTAGGGAAAATATGAGGAGTTTATGATGATTCATAATTTTCAATTTTCAATACTCTTGTTTAACCTTTAAGGTTATGCAGGCTCGCGGGTGTATTTTTGGTAAGGGGCGAAATCGTCGCTAAACCATTGCTCGATGAATTCTGAATATCCTTCCAGTCCCCTTTCTGTAAAAGGCTTTCCAAACAATTTTGAAACCAGTTCCCTATCTATTAATAAAGATTGTCGCTTCCCTAAAAACTCCTGATGGGCTGACCATTGATAATTATCGGCAAAATTTTTTATTCTCTCTTTGTTTTTTAGCCGACGCTCCTTCCATTTTGGCTCAATTAATTCGGCCTGATTGAAATTAATATATCTGATCAAAACATCGAAATATTGAGGACTATCGATCTCAATGGACTGATATGAACTTTGAAAGAGACGACCATTGCGCTGATGTCTGGCGTTGAAATATTTTGTATAGGCGTTGGCCAATTTAGCCATATATTTTGAAATTCCGCCTGGAACTAAAGAGACTAAGATGAAATGGAGATGATTTGGCAGAAGTGTCCATGTGATGAAAGCGACTAAGGGAGGGCGTTGTTTAGTGTAGAGAGTGGGATCGGGCTCTTTGCCTGACAAAATATCTTGAGCAGCTTTAATCACATTTTTTCGGGAGAGATTCATATTTGGCTTTCCAATTCGGGCAATCCACATTAAGCAAACAAAACGGCAATAGCCATGATAATCTGAAAATATCACTCTCTTTTCAGTGCCCCGGTTATAGATGTGAAAAGGACTCCCTAATTTTGTAAAATACTCCCTCATACTCTTGTTTAACCTCTTGTTTAACCTTTAAGGTTATGCAACGGTTATGCAACGAAGGTTATGCAACGAACTTCTAAATCATAGTTGTTTGTTTTCATGTTTAGAAATTAAGCCATTAAAAATTCATTAAAAATTAAGAATTAGAAATTGGAAATTTTTTAAATGCTCTTGACAAGGTTTCATGGTTTGCTATGATGAGATTGAAAGGTTTCGGCCGAAGTTTATAAACTTCACCAAGCGGAAGCCTTTCTTTTTATTCTAATGGAAATACCGACATAAGATATTTTCGATTCGTTTTCTTATATTCCTTAATTTGAACAATAAACAATTCTTTATTATTAGTTATTCCTATGTTTTTTAAAATAGGTGGAACGAACATAAGGCCGCCTTTTTGTTTTTGATTTAATTTGTTTGAAAATAGCTAAAACCTTAGAATGAACTTCTCGATAATCAGTTCCAGGAAGCTTTTTTGCTTTCGTTTGGTAAGGAATCATTGTTTATAAATCGCGATTGTTTGAAAATTTATTGTGTGATCCATTCCGGGTCATTCGGCGAATTTCCAAATGTAGCATCCAAGTTATTTGGAGTGGAATCATAAGCTGTTGTTCCACTACCTTCGTCCATCCGTAAGTGTAGTACTGGCGTGAGCTGGGTTTGCTCGTCGCCCACCGTGGCTGTTGGCTCAGGCGAGACGTATTTGCGGACATATAATTTTTCATTAACTGTACCGCTTGTCGTGACCGCACCACAGTCTGTTGTGCCATAGTAATAAACATTTGTAAGTGCTGTTGAAGAAACTGTAAGAGATAGAGAGTTTATTAGAGTTTGGAAATTACTGTCCGAATATATGGATAATGTAGCTGTCGTACCAACTCTACGCAACTCCATATAATACCAGGCAGACGTGGGATTATCAACAATCTGTTGATATTGACTATTATATGTATTTAACAATAAAGAGCTTGTTCCACCAGGTGTTGACCACCTAAAAGAAATCGTTTCAGAAACTGCAGGGTCTATAACACCAACATAACTCGTCAACCCCAAAGCCAGATGACTCCAAGGATTAGCCTGGATACCGTACCGCATTACGAAATCTCCAATTGCCGGTATGGTTTTGTAGAGATATGAATTAGCAGCAGGATTACTCCATGAAACGGTTTTATCACTATTTACAACAATTCCACTACCAACATTAGTAAATGTCGTTGCATCAAATGCTACAAGGGTATTCGCTCCGTTGCTCGCAGAACTGGCAGAAGGGTTGCCGTAGTAGATGTAGATGGTTGAAGATTTGCTTGCCGAAAGTCCGGGGACTTTTACCCAGATGGTTGAGGTGGCAGTGGTTGTGGCGGTCTCAATCC
>CAZRZS010000074.1:0-2242 GCA_964604685.1 uncultured Gammaproteobacteria bacterium | reverse complement strand
ATAGCGGGCAAATGATTGAGACGGAAAAACGTATGAGCAGAATCGTTATAGAATTTAACGTTAATAGAATCGTTGTCGCTTCGCTCCAACAACGACCCCGTGAAATCAGAGATTTCACGGGAAAATTAAACCTTGGGGGCTCTGCCCCTAAGAACCCCAAAATAAGGGAGGTGTGAGAATGAACAAGTTTGTCTTATTATCTATTTTGTGCGGAATGTTTGTGTTTCACTTAAATCCGGTAACCACATCGGAAGAAATTTAAAAAAATTTCTTGAGAGTGATCTACAATATTGTAAAAGACTTGTGAGTTATAGCGGGCGACTTGACAAATTTGCAATTCTGCCATAATTTTAGCATAAAAAAACAATTTTCTTTAAAAAAATAGGGGCGGGAGGGTCAAGGGTTTAAAGAGAAAAGAAAAAAGAAAGAAAGTAAGGAGGTGGAAAACCATGAAAAAAATGACAATGGTTTTAATGCTGATAGGATTAGCAGTTTTGGCGAGTAGAAGTGAAGCAATACAAATTGGTATTGGTTACACTTTTGACACTGGCTTACATTTCAGGGTCGGGAAATTTGAAGGCCAAGCCATTTTTGGCGAGGCAAACCTTCTCGGCGCCAGATTATATGCGCTTGAAAAACCGCTAACTATTAAAAACCGAGTTCTCAATTTTTACACCGGTTTAGAAGCAAATTTGGTCAAATCAAATTTGCTTGATGGCGGCTATGTGGCTGGCGCTTTCGGAGGTTTAGATAAAGCAATTTATAAAAAATTGCATCTCAATCTTGACCTCGGAATTTACACGGCAAGCCTAAATGGATTTGAAACAGTCAGCGATTTAGGTGTTGCCATCAACACTAAATTGACCTGGTATTTCGGAAAATGAAGCTCACTAAAGCTCACTATGGGAGCCGAGCTCCCATAGTTGGACTAAAACTATGGTGGGCAAGTCGGCGAAGCGAAGCTCGCCTGCGCACGAGGTGCTATGGCGAAACGATGGAGGTGAAAGAAATGAAAAAACTAATTTTGGCAAGTTTGACAGTTATGGCCATCAGTTTGTTCTTTCTACCTAAAGTTTACAGTTTCCAATTTGGTTTGGGGACTAAAGGATTTGTGAAAAAGGTGGTAGAAAAAGGGCAATCTGAGGGGAAAATCGCGAAAAGCGAAGAGGAAAAAAAGCAAAACGATGAAAACAACGGAGGTGGCGGAGGTGGAGGTGAAGAACCTGGTCCGCTCGAAATCTCCAATGTTGAAATCGTTTCAATTCAAAAGTGGGGAACTCGGAACGACGAAAGAAGCGTCAAAGTCACTTGGCAAACAAACAAGCCGGCGACTAGTAAAGTGAACTGGAGAGATCAAGTCTTTAAAGATTTGGGAGCCGGTGGATGGCTAAAAGAAAATCAAGAGTTAGTCACGAATCATGAAATGGAAATCTATTGGATTAGGCCAAGTACTTTCAATTACTTCCAAATCTTTTCTAAGGCTGGAGAGGAAGAGGCGCAATCTGAAGAATATTCTCTAATGGCATTACCAATCGACCCTGGTGAAAAAGGTGTATTCAACGTCATAGTCTACTACAACTCATCGAATGAAGAGGTAGTCCTCTACTGGTACTCGCTCGAAGATGACAGTTCAGGTTCTTATTATTACGTGAGCAATAATGGAACAAGTTGGACATTCAGAAGTGCTGTTTGTAGTTACAACAGTTTCGTACAATGCTATGCCACTCACAACAGTGATTCAGAAAGTGCACCTAAAGGGAGCAGACGCTATTATAAAATCAGCGGTGGAACAATCGTTTTTTATATTGATTTCCCCTCAACTGATTTTAATAGCGTCCTCTATCCTCAAAAACCTTAACCCTTCTAAAAAGCGCTCTGAAAAATTCAGAGCGCTTTTTCTTTCTCGAAGGTCCGACCTTTGAGTATTCTAAGGTCGGACCTTTAAGTATTTATTCTAAAATTGGCTCAATAACAATGTTGCCACCAAAAAAAATACCAGCAGTAGGATATAATGGTAAGCCAGCAGCAGTCTTTGCTACGCAAGAATTATCACCAGCGTAAACGCCTCCATTACCCGTCATAAATACAGCCATTGAATAGCCCAGCCATAGGCGTGTTCGGCTGAACAATCGCTATCCTCCAATATTAGTTTTACCCCGACGCTGGCGCGTATTCATCTTTCTGACCGGGTAATTTTATGCTAAACTGTTTCCATGACTCAAACATACACGAAGCTGATGAC
>CAZRZS010000073.1:0-2473 GCA_964604685.1 uncultured Gammaproteobacteria bacterium | reverse complement strand
AAAGAGCAATGGTTTCCGTTTTACCGTTGCGAATAATTTCGGCGGTATCAGGGAGTAATTTTGATAATTCCTTAAGCGCACCTTGCGCTCCGCTTACCGCGCGCATCTCCAGCCAATGGCCAAGAAGCATGATGGTAATAAGTGTTGTGAGTTCCCAAAACAAAGCTTCTTCACCAGCAAAAACTGCGTAGACACTCCAAAAATAAGCCGCTGAAATGGCAATACTGATTAGTGTCATCATGCCAGGGAGGCGCGCCTGAATTTCTCGCCACGCGCCGGCAAGAAAAACCCATCCACCATAGAAAAAAACGATTGAGCCAAATACTAAAGGCATATATATTGAGCCTGGAAATTCTGGTGGAGACCATTTGAAAATTTTTTCAATAACATCGGCATATAAAACCACGGGTGCTGTAAGTATTAGACTTATCCAAAATTTTCTGAAAAACATTGCAGTGCTATGGCCTGCGTGTCTATTAATATCATGGTCGCCATGATTAGGTTTTTTGAGGGTATGCATGGAATGACCTATTTCACCATGGGTAGAGTTTTGCGGGTTGTGCGCTGAATGATCCATTTTCATTTCTTTTTTTACAAGAACGAGATTCATGCCGCATTTGGGACATTTGCCTGGGGCGTCTTTCTGTGTCTCTGGATGCATAGTGCAAGTATAAAAATTTTCCATGCCAAATATTGCTTTAATAAGTGATCTGTCTAATAATATATACTGATTTTCTACTCATTTAAACCTTTAAAAGGTTAAATATACCCAAAATCAGCCGTTTTCCTTTTGTTTAAGCCAAAAACGAATAAGAAATAAGTAGAAAAGTCAATGTTACCACTTAATAGGGGTGGAGTTTTTTTTGTGGATTTAAGAAATATTTAAGGAAAAATTAAGAAAGAATTAAGATAGATTTAAGAAAAACTTAAGGATTGGTTGCTATTCTTAAGTGCATGGAAATAAAATTTACTTTGCATGCTCTTGAGAGAATTAAGGAACGGGGAATAACGTTGGAGGAAGTCGTACAATGCCTGATTTATCTTGATAAGATTGAGCGAGATAGTGGAAAGACTGTGTTTTACAAATTGAATGATAAAAAGACCGAGTTATTGATTTTAGTTTGCACAATCGATAACGTGAGCTGTAAAATCATCACGGCGTTTAGAACTTCTAAAATTTATAAATATTTATAGATGGCAAAAGTTGTTTATGACAAGAAGACAAATATAGTAAACGTAAGGCTTAAAGACGGTAAAATTGTCGATAGTGAAATTCATGGTAATTGTGTAATGGATTACAATTCCAAAGGTGAGGTGGTTAACATGGAGGTTCTTGATTTTAATCTCGAGAAAGTTTCTAAAAGAAAATCTTAAAATCCTTAATCTTTTTCTATGAAAAAATTTGTTTTGTTTTTGAGTTTGTGCGTTTTAGTGGCGCTATTTTCGGCGTGCGTAACTATTCCGGAAGATGCAGAAGATGCGGAAAATGTCGAGGCTCCGGAGGCGGCTCCAGGCGTGGCTGTTGTTGAAGAAGAGGCTGAGGCCGAAGAAGCTGTTGAGGAACCTGAAGCTGAAGAATCGGAAGAGGTTGCTGAACCGGCCGAAGAGTCTGCCGAAGAATCCGCCGAAGAATCCGAGGAAGTTTCTGAGTCTGCTGAGTTAGCCGAAGAATCTGTCGAGCTTCCCGAAGTCTGTTTAGATTTTCCTGAAAATATAACTCTTTTAAATGAGCCTTTTAAAATTGTAGGGGAGTATGGGGAGGGTGCTGGACGGGTGACTCTTTCCGGGACTGTTAATTCCAGAGAGGAAGATTTTTGGGGAGAAACTGTTGAAAGAGTTTATTTTGCCATTCAAGAGCCTACCCTTGAAGGTGCTGGTTTGGATTTCTACAATTATTTTAAAGCTATGATTGATTCCGGGAATACTGTGAATCTTGGATCAAAGGCGGAGGTGGCTGTTGGTTTTGCGCTTGGCGTTATTGAGGGTGGTGCATTTTCTTCTACTGCCGGTGTTTCGGACGCGGCGAGGGAAAATATTATGAAAGCTCTCAATCAAGGGGTGGAAATCTCATTGACTTTAAGCGTTCCAAAATATGAGGGGAAGGGTGCTCCTGCAAATTTTTCTTTTGCATGTGTAATTAATTAATCAATTAATTTAATCCTCAAGTCTATGACAAAAAAACAAAATTGTTTGTGATCGTTGTCGCTGTGTTGGCGATTTTCTCCGGGTGTGCCGAACCGGATGGCAAAACCGGGACTCCCTCTGACGATGGAGCTGTTGAGGTGGGTGTTAGTGATCCCAAAATTCTGATAGTTACACCTGAGAGTGCTTGTATTGAGCAAGGTGAAAAGCAGCAATTCGAATCATCGGTGGATGGGGTAGATTGGCGTGTCGAACCTGTGCTTCAGGATAATGTATTTGCTGGAACGATTGATGATGATGGAATTTTTACTGCTTTCGACAAACCTGCGCT
>CAZRZS010000072.1:0-2625 GCA_964604685.1 uncultured Gammaproteobacteria bacterium | reverse complement strand
AATAAAATAGTGGCAGCGCCGCCAGGGATTGCCAGCCGGCAAAAGGCATTTTTTGTTGCTATTTTTTGTTTCTGGTGTTATGATAAAAGCATAAAAATTCAAACGACCTAACCCTTAAAGTTTTTTTAAGGTATGGTTGCAAATCCATATACACAGAAACGGCTTCATTGTCGGTCCGTGTATATGGTCTGCTTGGGAAACCTTGCAGGATGCTCGCAAGAGCATCGCCGATGTGAGGCCTTTTTTGGTTGATTTTTTAGGGCGATTTGTGGTAGGATGTGAATATAAAGTGTCAACGCAATTACCAGTTAAAGGTGGAGTTTGTAAAGTAAGCAACAAAGAAAATTTGTGGCAGAGGAGAGAAAAATGGTAAAGAGCGAAAAGAAATAATTTTTATTTTTTATTTTATGGAAATATGTCAAGACGCAACCGTACAAGTGATAACAACTACCCAAATAATTGGAATTAGTGGCGCTTCCGCGATTGCTGGCAGTTTAATTACACTTTTTGGAATATGGCTCCAATCTTTTTTAGAATCAAAGGAAAATAAAAAAATAAGACTATTTGAAGCAAGAATAAAAACTTATGCAGGATTAATAGGACATCTGAATAATTCTTTTGCAAAATATGATATTCCTGTGAAAGATTATGAACCTGAAACAATTCTTGAATCAATCACTAAATATTCAACTAACCTTGATTATGAGATTGCTGACGCATTGCTCTTGAGTAGTAATTCAGTCAAAGAAAAATTTGAAGAATATAAACAAAAAATATTTAGTTTAAAAGGTGGCATATTAAGTGATGCTCATAGCCAAAACTTACAAAATACTTTTCAAAGCAGAATTCAAGAAGCTACAAAAATACACGAATTAGCAAAAGAATTAATAAATATGATGAGAAGTGAGCTAGAAATAAAATAAAAATCAATTATTAATTAAATTTTAATTTTATGAAAAAACAATTTACAATTTTATTAATCTTGGTTTTTGTTTTTGGCTTAATTCCGGTTAATTTTTCTTTGGCAATTACGCAAAACCAGATAAACGCAGAAGTCCAAATTGTTTGTCCTGATAATTATGGAAATTGGTTTAGCGGCTCTGGAACGATAATTGACCCAAAGGGTATTATTTTGACCAACAAGCATGTGGTTACTGATGAAGATGGTGGAATAATTAAGACCTGCGCCGTCGGATTTGTTGAATTAATAAACAAAGAGCCGAATTTCTATACTAACGGAGAAGTTAATACTGCTGAAGTCAAGTACTATACTACAACAAAAGGCATGGACGCGGCTATATTATATTTAGACAATTCAACAAACAAAACTTATCCTTCTGTGGATATTTGGAATTCAAATTCTGATACCTTAAAATTTGGGGACAAAGTAGAAGTGATTGGATTCCCAAGTATTGGCGGATCAACCATAACTTACACATCGGGGGATTTTAGTGGGTTTGGCAGCAGTTCTGATGGAACGCAAAATTATATTAAGGCCAGTGTGCCGCTTGAACATGGAAATTCTGGTGGTGCAGCATATAATTCTGATGGTGAATTTATTGGCGTGCCCAGTATGGTAATATCTGGAGGTGTTGGGTATTTAAGTTATATACTTTCAATTAATAGTATAAAAAGTTGGTTAAATAATACGTTGGGTTTTAATTACCAAAAAGAAGTACAAGATTATAATGTTGATGTGGACAATAGTGTAGAAAATATTAATATACAAAATGATAAAACACCACCACAGAAAGCAGTCGGATTGCATGTTTCTTGTTATTCAGATGAAAGTAGGACATCATGGGTTTGGATAGGTCCAACATATATTGATTCCAAGCCTACACAATTTAATATTTCAAAAATTTATTGTGATTGGACTGATTTTGAAGATCCAAGCGGTATGGCTGGTTATTATGTGTATTTTGGGGAAAATATCAATGCCAACCCAGTTGAAGAAGGTTCTTTTGTGCAGACTCCTAATATTGTAGCGACTTTTAATCAGAAAGGTAGATATCGTTTTATAATACAGGCTAAGGATAGGGTTGGCAACATATCACAGCCAGTCGATTTTGGTGCCTATCATTATTTAATGCTTGATGAAGATAAAATATGGAAAGAAACTGTCACAAAAAAAATAACTGAAAACAAAATTAATCGCTTTTATATTTATGATTATAGCAATGGGTATAAGGGAAATTTATTGAAGGTTATACCATATAATCAAAAACAAATATTAGATTATCCCGTGCCATCAAATAACTTACTTATTGAATGGGATGGTATGGCAGACAGAAATTTTGTTACTAAATTGCAAGTTAAATTTAATGGGGATGATTTTCAGGTTTTAAATAATAACTATATAGCAAGAACTAATTTAAACATTAATAATAAGGTTGTTTTTACTTTAGAAGCTCATTATACGGAAAGCCCTGATGTTGATTACCAGTGGATTAATTCAAAATTATTTTCAATAACCCCAACTGTAGCTAAAAGATTTACTCCCAGTAATTTTGCTGATAGACTCAAAGGCAAATTACTCCTGCAAGTAGAAGATCGCGGACGGATTTGGTATGTGAATCCAGATGATGCTCAAAAACACGAGGTGACTTTTGCCAATGCTTTGCC
>CAZRZS010000071.1:0-2680 GCA_964604685.1 uncultured Gammaproteobacteria bacterium | reverse complement strand
AAATTAACCAGAAAAACAAATACAGGTAAAGAGTACACAATTTTAAGTAGTGGGACAAATACTAAATTGCAAGGAATCGTCGCGCCAAAAAGATATTTTTTAATTACGTCAGAAGATTCTTTTGTTTCTTCTTCAGCTGATTTAAAATATACTAATGATCAGCGATTAGCTCCGGCTAATACTGTTATTCTCTATAACTCAGAAAGAAAAATAATTGATAAGGTCGGCTGGGGCGCAGCAAAAGATTTTGAAAAAGAACCCGCGCCAGAACCGCCTAAAAATCAATCAATTGAAAGAAAGCCGGGTTATCCCAATGGAAATCAACAAGATACTGATAATAATTCGGCTGATTTTCTCCCTCCTTCAACCCCAAATCCTATCAGTTCAAAAGGACCATGGCTGAATGCTTGGCAAAAGAGAAAAGTTTTTGTCGTTGACAATACTAAAAACAATAACGAACTTGAAGATTTTGAAATTGACATAGAAATTGAGTATGAGCCGGAAATGAATGAAGATTTTTCTGATGTTCGTTTCACTGATTCAGACGCCAGAACTTTGTTAAACTACGGTTGGGATATCAATGATGATGGCACGGAGAAAAAACAAGATGGAATTTTCGCTTTAGCCGTAGTCAAGGTTCCAGAAATCCCAGCCCGCTCGCAGAAAATTATCTATCTTTACTACGGCAACCCATCAGCTCCACCAGCCGCTAATCTTGAGACAACCCTGACCTGGTTTGACCACTTTACGAGTGATAGAAGTGATGAGTATGAAACAGTTTTCACAAAATGGGACACTGTTAATTCAAGGGTTGATCTTTCAGACGGGAATTACCTTTACCCTGAAAATCTTACTATTAAAAATTTCATTTATCGGCTTTCTACAACTGGCTGTGGAGCAGATTTTGAGGTTGTTTCACGAAGCGATAGTGAACATAAGAATGAATGGATAACCAAGCATTCAGGATGGTATCGGCCCATTAACGAGGGATTTTTGAAGGGATACAAAGAAAATGGCGCCGAAACTTGGTTGAGAGAGGAGCCAGGCGCGTTAGGAGGGTATAGTAATCGGATTATTTATACTTTTGAATTTTATGAAAATGAAATTTCAATGAAAGTGAAAGGACAGTATGGCGAGAATATTTTTGACACTGTCAGTGATAAAATACCTCAAGCTGGCGCAATCGGGGCTTACAAATACGGCGGCTGGCCTACTCGAGTTGATTACATCTATATCCGCCAAAATGCAAAACCAATGCCAACTGTTTTTGAGGCTGAAGAGGATTATAAACCAATTATTTTAGCGGATACTTCATATTTAGAAATGCCCAACTGGCAAAAGAGAAAAGTTTTTGTCGTTGACAATACTAAAAACAATAACGAACTTGAAGATTTTGAAATTGACATAGAAATTGAGTATGAGCCGGAAATGAATGAAGATTTTTCTGATGTTCGTTTCACTGATTCAGACGCCAGAACTTTGTTAAACTACGGTTGGGATATCAATGATGATGGCACGGAGAAAAAACAAGATGGAATTTTCGCTTTGGCTGTGATTAAAGTGCCTCTGATCCCAGCCCGCTCGCAGAAAACAATTTATCTTTATTATGGTAATGATAATCCTCCGGCTAAAGGCGGAGCTGATTTAAGTAAAGCCCTAACATGGTTTGACCATTTTACAAGTAATAGGAGTAGCGAATATACAAATGATAATTGGGGATGGAGCACTTCTAACAGTTTCATCCAAAATGCTAACTCACTTCCTGGAGCAACTATTTATCCCACAAATTTGATTTTAAAGAATTTTATTTTACGAACACGATTCAAACAATCTTTCTGGTATAGTCCGAATTGGGCAAAAGCATTTCGCACTAAATATCGTTATTCAGATAATGATAATTTTATAGGTGTTCAGGCAAGAGGACATCATAGTTTTTCAGATGAACCGACAGGGCATACTCATTTTTATTACTATAAAGAAGGGGGTTATAATGATGTTGAAGAAAGGTATGAAAGTAGTTATAATACTTGGAATTATCAAAAAATTTCAACTTATGACACGGAACATATTGTTACTCTTTTATTGGGTTCAAACTATGCTTGGAATGAAAAATCTTTTATCCTTAATTATTTGAATGATGCAGGATTATTTCTTTTTCAGTCTTCTGAAAGTCCTAGCAATTGGTGGAATGGGAATTACATAGATTATATTTATATCCGCCAAAACACTAAACCAATACCAACTGTTTTTGAAGCAGAAGAAGATTACGAGCCAATTATTTTGGGACCCACTCCATATTCAGAAATGCCGGGTTGGACGAATAGAAAAAAAATAATTATTACTAATGATAATTCTGAAGATTTAATTAATTTTGAGGTCAATGTAAATATTCCTTACGCATCCGAGATGAATCAAGATTTTTCTGATATTAGATTTACCGCGGATGATAAAATTACACCCCTTAATTATGGCTGGGATATTAATGACGATGGGACTGATGCTAAAATAAATGGAATTTCGGCCACGGCGGTGGTTAAAATCCCTCTAATACCTGTTTTCCCCAAAGAAGCGAAAATTTATATGTATTATGGAAATAAATCTGCTACAAGTGTTGCCAATTTAGAAAAAGCCCTAACATGGTTTGACCATTTTACAAGTAATAGGAGTAGCGAATATACAA
>CAZRZS010000070.1:0-2915 GCA_964604685.1 uncultured Gammaproteobacteria bacterium | reverse complement strand
CATAGATGTAAATTCGGGAATAATTGAATATACTGGTGACGGCGATAGCGCTGCTGACACTTATACCATCACCACCTATTCCCCTACTTATTATAATTTAAAAATAAACTCCACTGACGGCGCTACTGACATTTTTCAATTAGGTTCAGCCTTAGACGTCAACAGTAATTTAGACTTAACCGCTGGCACTTTCAATACTGCTGGTTACGACATTAACCTAGCCGGCAATTGGTCTAATACCGGGACCTTTAATGCTCAAAGCAATGAAGTCATTTTAGATGGTTCTAGCCAGACCATTGCTGGCACTAATACTTTTTACAAACTAACCAAAACCGTCTCTAGCCCAGCTACTCTTACTTTCCCGGCTTCCACCACCACTACAATCTCTAATATCTTTACTGCTTATGGCACTAGTGGCAACTTACTGTCTCTTAGAAGCAGTATTGAAGACACTCAAGCATCTATTGACCCTCAAGGATTAAGAGTTAATCAATATATTAACGCTCAAGACATAAATAACGCTAATGCCACTTCTTTGCGCTGTACTACTGGTTGTGTTAATACGGCTAACAATACCAATTGGACCTGGACTGTTTCTACGCCTAATTCAACTTCACAAATCTGGCATTATGACAATGATTCTGAGTATAGTAACTCTGAATACGTTGAAGTCGACGCCGGTGCAGACAGCTTAGCCAAACTAGCTGATCTTGGCGGCGGCACCTACATGTCTCTTGGTCCATCCGGCTCTACCAAGAAAAAAGAAATTAGTATTTTAAACAACACGGCCGGAGAATTAACCAACTACCAAACCAAAATCGATGTTGCCTATGATGCAGACATGCAAGCTGATTTTGATGATTTAGTATTTACCGAAGATGACGGTTCAACTTTAATTGACTATTGGCTAGAAACTAAAACAGATTCTGTTTCGGCCACAGTTTGGGTGGAGATACCGAGCATTCCTGCTTCTTCAACAGCTACGATATATATGTACTATGGAAATGTCGGCGTGAGCAGCGTAAGCAACGGTACAAATACATTTACTTTTTTTTGATGATTTTAGCGGGGTTACTTTGGACGCCTCTTTGTGGGACGAGGTCAATACGGGAGTTGGCACTTTGACAGTTAGCAGCGGGAACGTTTACATTAATTCAATATCGGGATCTATTTGGGATACAGCTGATACCGCTCGTTACATTGTTTCAAAAAGCAGTTTTGGTAGTGCATATATTGCTGAAGCTAAAATTACAGATTATTGCACTGATATTTATAGTAGATTTTATGGTCTCCGTTCTAGTTCGTCTACCAATGCAAAAATGTTTACTTTTCTCACTGACGACAACCGCAGTCACGTGACACATGTGTACAGAGAAGCTGTTGGCGGGAGCGCTGTTTACTATGGAAACGACACGGGAATTGCCACGCCCGGGATTGGAAAAACTGCAAAATTTGTTGTGAATGGAGACAATGTTAAGGGTTATTACAATGACACTTTAGTTAATAATCGAACTGTGGGCAGTTGGGGGCTTAGTTATGTTTTTTTAAGCGATACGGCTGGTGGCGACTCAACTGATATAGACTGGATTTTTGTTCGCAGCTACGCCGCCACCGAACCCACTGTTTCTTGGGGGGATGAAAGCAGTTTGGTTATAGAAGATTGGACTAAACGCCAAGCCTGTTCAGTATATAACTCCGGAGCTGAGCTTACTAATTATCAGGTAAAAATAACCGTCCCTTACGACGCGGACATGCAAGCTGATTTTGATGATATCAGATTTACTTCATCCAATGGCACAACACTAATTGATCACTGGTTGGAATCAAAAACAGATTCTGTCTCGGCCACAGTTTGGGTGGAAGTGCCGAGCATTCCGGCGTCTTCAACTGCTACGATCTATATGTACTATGGCAATGCTGGGGCGAGTTCGGCTAGCGATATTCAAAATACGTTTATTTATGGAGATGATTTTTCTGATGGAGACTATACTGCTGAACCAACTTGGACCAAATATATAGAGAATTCTTGCAGTTCCGAAACTACTGAAGTTACTGGTGGTCGTTTACACATGTACGCTACTGGTAGTTGCACCGTGAATGTAATGGCCGATGATGTCAATTATGATAATTTTATTTTAGAAGCAGTAGCCACACCGATGGAAAGTTCTTCTGCAAATGATGCGGCCATAATATTTAGAGCGGCTGCATATAATAGTAATTATTATTTTGCCGGCTTTTCTATGTGGGAAACGGCTGATAAATCTGAGATCGGAAGACTTTTATCCGGTTCGTACACGAACCTTTCTTCTGTTTCTTATGATTACACATCTTCTGTTGATTATAATTGGAAGATTATTGCCAATGGATCAAGCTTAAAATTTTATGTTAATGATGTTTTGGAAAACAGTGTTACTGACGCCAATTATACTGCTGGTAAGATAGGTTTTCAGTTAGATCCAAATTATGGTTCCAGCCCTGATGAGGTTTATTTTGATGATTTTCGTGTCCGCCAATACGCCGCCACCGAACCCACGGTCTACGCCGCTGGCGGAGAACAATATGCCGGTGACGAATCAAATATCTCTGTTTCTCCAGAGGTTGTCGGTGGTGTTCATCCCGCCTATACTGACCTCTATAGCATCGAGGCTGACTTTGGCACAGTTGAAGGCAGCGCCTATTTCCAACTTTCTAATAATGGAACCGACTATTATTACCACGATGGTTCCTCTTGGACTCTGGTTACCACTAATGAGCAATACAACGACATTGCTACCGTCAATTCTGGTCTTTATGTTTTCCCTTCTCAAGTTGGCACCGGAGACTTTTATGTTAAAGCCATTCTAAAATCTAATGGCACCCAAAGAGTAGAAGTAGACAGTGTTACTTTAGATTATCGTCCAACAAATTCGAATCCA
>CAZRZS010000069.1:0-2998 GCA_964604685.1 uncultured Gammaproteobacteria bacterium | reverse complement strand
TAAAATCCTTTTTTGATTCAGCGCAATCTGCTTCCATATAGTTTGCCCCCACACTATATTGCTTAAACTTGGTTATCCTAATAACCTCGTCGGCCTTAAAAAGAAAAAATATAATTTTTAAAATTACTTAAGCGTTTTTCCAAAGCTTTATTTTTGTACAATGTGGCCAAACTAAAAACACCGCGCCAATCAATCAAAGTCTTCATCTCTTCTTCATGAAAACGCGCTTCTCTAAAATCATTCTCATTTTTGTATTTTTTAGGATTGAGGTAAAACAAATCCACCAGCGCTTTCTCCGGTGTGGCTATATAAAATCTTTTGCCAACTTCTTCTTTACCGCCAATTTGTTTCATTATAAAACCGGTAAAAACCTCCGGCTTTACATGATGATAAAAATAATTATAAGCATCAGCCTTAATCACTCTTGTCCCCTTACTAGTAACTGAAGTAATCTGAAAAGAAATGTCCACTGTCAAATTATAATAATACAAAGCATACTCCAAAGAAACATAAGAGGGCTGATGTAAATGATTGGCAATAGCTTCTGAAGAGACTTCAGCTTTGGAAAAACAATACCAACCACCCGCCAAACGCTTGATGTAACCCCTTTTTACCCATTGTAATAACAAATAAGGAAACACCTTAAAACCAGCCAATTCTATATCTTTTTTAGAAAAAATAGGTTTTTGCTTAATTAAGGCATTTTCTATCTCAATGTATTTCATTTTTTTATTAAATTTAATAAATAATTAAAACATAATAGTATCATACTCCCCTCTCTTTTGGCTGTAAATATAAGTAATGTGGATAAACAAAACCCCGCCCCAAGCATAAGCCGAAGGGCGGGGTTTAAAAACTTAATTATTGCGTCAACTGCGCACCTTCAGTATAAACCTCATTGTCATCAATCGTCACAATCCTATCCCAGCGGAATTTCAGAGAATTAAACACGGCTTCATTTTTTATGTGCCTCTTTAACTGTTTTGAAGCGTCATCCGGGTCCGGCTCCAGGCGGTAAACCTTGGGAGAATTCTGGTATTTGATGAGGGTGTAGTTGGGATGATTATCAGTATTGGTGATTTCACTGCCCTCGCTGTATTTGTCCAGCAAGCCCTGGGCAATGTCTTCAATCCAGTTCCATTTGTAATTCAGTTTGTTAAACACCTCTTCGCTGGTAATCCAATACTTCTCTGTGCCCAATAACAGATAAACTTTTGGATCAGTTACTATTTTAACTAAAGCGCCATATTTTGGATCATATTTTTGTCCCCAAGGCATAAAACCAAGCGCATCATTTGCCACTGCGTCCAAAGTAGCTTTGGTGGTTACTGTAACATCACTCCATGAATCAAAGTAAGTAAAGAATATATCTGATCTCATAAAAGCGCGTTTTGTACAGTCATCCGTAATGTAATAAACAGCTGATTCTGTGGCTTGCTTGTAGGCTTGGCCTGGGATTAATTTACATGAGATTGGTTCAGTGGATGAATCTTCATCTCCTGCTTCTTGTTCAGTTTCTTCTGCTTGTTTTGCTTCTTCTTCCTCCACTTTTTCTTCCTCCACTTTTTGAACATCTTCTTCTTCAGCTTCAGTGGATGAATATGCTAAGATTATTGTATCAGAAACGGCAGTGGACGCATTATTATTTGCATCTCTAAATTTAGCATAAACAGTCTTTGTACCTTCGCCTTCGGTTAGTGTCCATGTTTTTGAAGTTTTATAATTTTCCCATAAACCTCCTGTGAAACTACTATCATTAGACACCATCATTGACGAGGCATCATAAGCTCCCAAAGTAAGAGTAACGACGCGAGATTCAGTTGAGGTAGCATTACTATTAACATTTACAGACGTATTAGATGGTGGAGTAGTGTCTCCTGCTGGTGCACCACTTCCACTACCACCTGAACCCAAGGCAGAACCAGTATAGGATGCAGTATCAGATCCTGTATCACTACTATCTTTTGAATCAGTGAAAGCTAAAGATAAAGTTCCAGCGCCATTGACTTCCAATTTACTATTGTAGTTGGTTTTCATCGCAGAACCAGTAAAAGAGAAAGAACCTCTGAATGTGCCTGTATCCTCCCCTGTTTCTGTCAAAGTCAAACTTTCCGTATCGCTTACACCATCATTAGCTATAATTACAGAACCTGTAATAGTGTCTAACGCTGATGCGTCTAAATTACCATCAGCATCTGCAACTGTTACATATAATGTGCTATTGGATGTACTATAACTTGAAACTTCTGTACCGGCACTATTAGTCAGTTTGGAAGATGTATTAGCATGTTTTATAACACCAGTTTCTGTAATAGTACCATCATTATCAAAAGTTCCGGATGCTACCAAATTTTTGCCGGAGTTAATTGTTAACGTGCCACCATTTATAAATGCGCCAGTACTAGTTGTGTGTCCATCAATTGTATAAGTACCAGTACCTAATGTTGTGCTGGCGTAAGTGGTAGAAGCAATGGTAATAGCGCCTGTGCCAGTATAGCTAACATGAGAAGTTCCGGCGGTAAATGTACCTGTTATTATAAATGGTATGCCAGACGCTTTTGATAATGTGATTGTCTTACTGCTAGCAGCCAAAGTTTTACTCGCGTTAATTGTTAAAGTACTGCTGGCAGTTATATTTCCAACTAGAGTTACAGTTGTTCCATCAATGGTTAAATTATTGAATTGAGTTGTCCCGGCACCACCTAAGTTTGCTGTGCCAGTCAAGACCGTGGAACTGGCAACTTGGGTGATGCTGCCAGCATTGGAAATGGCGCCCGAGGCCTCTAAACCATAATCATCCAAGGCCAGGGTGGCGCCAGAGGCCACAGTAATGGTGGAGGTGGTGATAAGTTCACCGCCCAAAGTAACAGTGTTGGAATTGTTAATGACTAAGGCATTGAACTGGGTGCGGCCAGCGCCTCCCACTGTGGCTGTGCCGGTCAGGACCGTGGAACTGGCAACTTGGGTGATGCTGCCAGCATTGGAAATGGCGCCCGAG
>CAZRZS010000068.1:0-3033 GCA_964604685.1 uncultured Gammaproteobacteria bacterium | reverse complement strand
CATTGCCACAACTTTGAGGATGTAAACCTTGGCAAGCTTCCACTCCTAGGCTATTTTCCCCCGCACAATGCCCATAGGTGCCATTCAAAGCCCCGTCGTCACAGGCTTCTCCACCCTGACCAACTGTGCCTTCAACAATTCCATTACCACAGACATAGGGACTATGAAATTCACCCATCTGCCATTGACAATCCGAACTGCACGTAGAGGTGGCGACCTCACCTGTACTTTTCTTAACAACCTTGCTCTTTCCCGGTGGATCACATTGTTCACTTTGTGTAGTAAAACATTGTTTCAAAACACAATCTGGACTGAGATCTGTGCCAACTTCTGTATCATCTAATAATTTATCCAAGGTAGTCTGATGACCTCCTGCTGGAGCATACTTCTTATCATTTAGAGGATAACCTTGAGGACTACCAAACGGTGGATTGGGGTTGTAAACCACACTTGGGTCAGAATACATATCAGTAGCCTGCAAAGGACGGATCTCTAAAGTATAAATATCAATTACTTGATAATTACTCATGTTATCATAGAGCTCCTTCATTAAAGGACAACTATAAACACCACCAGCTGCAATTACATAATAGGTGCCAGTGCTAGAATCTGAGTGTGTACTATCAATTAAACGAACATTAGTATTAGCATTAAAACCACAAGTATAATAAACATTATCAATTACCTTTACAGCTTTAACACATACATCCTGGCCATCATTGCACTCTGTTTGTTCATTAATTTGCACAATACCATCACCGCATTTCTCACCAAAGGGACTTACAGGTCCACTTTCACAATAGCGGTCACTGCGATTACTATCAAAAGTCAAAGGATTAATTGAGTCTAAGACAATATCATTGCCTATGGAAAAAAACTCTAGAGGGGCATGTAAGGTGTAAGTTCCCTCATCTTTCTTAAACTCGTACTCATAAACACTAGAATAGGCCGGGCAGGAATAAGTAGAACTAGCTGCATTCCAACAAGTCTGTGATTCCGCATTAGGGTCACTACAGGTTGTCCAAGTGTTAATTTTTTCTACTGGTAAATTACCTACTAAAGCGCCCAAAGTACCCTGCCAAGACGGCCACCTAGAAACAGTATAGCCAGGTATATAAGTACCGCCCGGTAAATCTCCTTTAAAAGCCAAACTGTTGTAAGTCTTGACAAAATAATCTGTTAATTTATCTTGAATAGACTTAATATCCTTTAAGCGGTCCAAATCGCGGAAAAATTTAGTCTTGGCATTAGAACACACGCCATTAGTTTCTTCTAACGGCAGGCCATCAAGATCACGGCAGTCAAAATCAGTCTGGCAAGCCAGTTCACCTATATTGTTAATAGCATTTTTATCCAATGGCAATTTTTCTCCATCTGTTTGGTCTCCATTTAAACAATAACCATGGTCAGTGATATTAATATTAAACTGCAAAGAATCTAATAATTGTTCCAAAACTTGCCGTGAACTGCCCTGCGCGCCCTGATTAAGCGTAAACTGATAAATATTATTATAAAGTCTATAATCAGGATTAACAATTGGCGGCAAATCTAAATTAAGAGCATTAACATAGTAATTATTGCCATCACTAACCGCGTCATAACCAGAGACATTAATGGACTGTAATACCGGCGCTTCAGGAAATTTCTGCTTATACCAGTCAGCCGCAGATAAACGGTCTGGATTGCTGAAGATTTGTATGCCGAGAACATCATCAAGGACTGGCTGGCTGACAAAAAATACATAACGTCGTAAAATATCAGCCGTTAAATTAGCCGCTTCACTACCTAATTCAATCTCTGGGCCAAAAGGTATACAATCATTATCTATTTTATAATCAGTTAAGCCATCCTCTCTTAAACAATTATAGTGGGGGTTTATTATCTCTAAACCATCATCATCAACGACATAGACATTGCCGACCTCGTCAAGAGTTAAAGAATTATAACCGCCAGAAGTTTTATATTGATTTAATAATTGAGGATCGGTTTTATCGCTAATATCAATTATCTGCAAACCTGTTTCATCTAAAATATAAGCTAAATTATCTTTAACTTTAATTTTATAAGGTTGTAATAAATCCTCATAATTGCCCACAGCTTTAAGCGTATAATTTGGACCACTTACCGGTACAATCGCTAAACCAAGCTGATGATCAAGTACATAAGCATAACCATTTTGCACTACAACATCTCTAATATCTCTAGTCGGCACTGTTTGATAAATACCAATCACATTACCATATAATGGCTGTGGCGTCAGACTATAAACACGCATGCCTAAAGTGCCATTAGCCAAATAAAGTAAATTATTATCTATTGTATAAATATTATAAATTTCAGCTGAAGAGGGTACCACTATATTGGCAGAAATATTCTTTTCAAAATTAATTTGTCCATCAACAATTTGATAAATATTTAACCCACCACCGGCTATGGCTAAATAAATATATTGATTTAAAAATCCCAAACCTAACAACTCACCACCTCCATAACCTAAGTTAAGAACTATTTTAACCGCCTGATTGAGATCAGAAACATCCAAAACAGTTAAGTTGTCATTGCCAGCTATGGCGATTCTATCGCCACTCACAGCCAGTCTTTCAGCCGCTTCATCAAAAATCTCAAACTCTTTAACAAGATTATATTCTTCAGGGTCATTTAAATCAAAAATCCGCAAAGCATAACTGGTTAAAATATAACCATGATTTTGTTGATAGTCAATATCAATATAATCTACCCCTGGTATCATCCACCCTACCAAAACAGCATCACAATCAGCTCGGTCAGAACAAAATTTAGTTGTACCGTTAAAAAGAAAAGAATTATCTTGGAAACACAAACCTCCTGAACTAAGCTCTGTTTCTCCTAAATCGGGCAAATCATATAAATTTTGTTGGCAATCCCATTTAGTAGCACATTTATTTTTGCTATAAGCGCAAAATTTATCAATACTTCCATTAGTTATATAAACAAATTTTTTGTCAAAATACGGCAAATCATCATCAGTCTTTCCTGAACGGCCTGCATCAGCGC
>CAZRZS010000067.1:0-3180 GCA_964604685.1 uncultured Gammaproteobacteria bacterium | reverse complement strand
GCTTGGACGCCCTATGCTGGTCAGATAATTGTAGTGCCACAATAAAATAAGATAATTATTTTGTAATGTTTAAAGCTATTCTACAAAAAATACAATTAAGCGCCTCTTGGCTAAAGAGAGGACTGTTTGTGTTTTCCACAAGAAGAGCCAAGCTAATTGGTATTGCCGTCTTTTTTGTTGTCGCAGTTTTATTTGTTTGGGTTAAACCGGCCCATGCATATGAAGCAGGCATTATTGCTTCCGGTTTTTTAAAGGCTTTTGCGCAAATTTTCTTTTTTCTGGCAAGATTGGCCGTGCAAATTTCTATTTTTGCTTTGGGTTTTTTCATCAAATTGGCCGAGTACAACGGCTATATAGATACTGATACGGTTAAAGTCGGCTGGGCTTTGGTGCGCGATGTCGCCAATATGTTTTTCGTGGTAGTTTTGTTAATGATTGCTTTTGGCACGATTTTAGGTCTGGAAAATTATCAGTGGAATAAGACTTTAATAAAATTTATTTTGGCGGCAGTTTTTATTAATTTTAGCAATTTGATTTGCGGTTTAATTATTGATTTTGCCCATGTTTTTACCATTACTTTTGTCAATGCCATTTCCGCGACAGCCGGTGGTAATTTAATCAGTATGTTCAATTTGGATTCGGTCATGAGTATGTTGAAGTCAAAATCTCCTGATGCTACGAAAGGCTTGGAAGCAGAGCTGTTTATTGCCTCTGTTACCAGCTTTATTTTTGCGGCCATTCTGGCGGCCACGATGATAGCTTATGCCATTATTATGGTGGCGCGGGTGTTGGTCTTATGGGTTTTGATTATTTTATCGCCTTTGGCCTTTATTTTGCAGGTTATTCCTCAGACGCAGGAGTATGCCAAACAATGGTGGCAGAAGTTTGGCAAGCAAGTGGTAGTGGCGCCGTTTATGGTTTTTTTCTTGTGGCTGGCTTTTGCCACTTTAACCAGCGGCGAGGTTGCAAAACAATTTATTCCTGATTCTGGCAATATTAGTGATGTGGCTAAAGTGGGGCAGATCGATACGACAGAGCTTGGTAGTGAGGGGATGAGTTTGTCTTTAACCGAGGTCAGTACTTGGGAAAATATGTCTGAATTTTTTATTGCCATTGGCCTGCTGATAGTCGGTTTGGGCGTGGTTCAACAAACTGGCGCGGTTGGCGCCAGCGTCGCTGGCAGTGCCATGAATTTTGGCAAGAAAGTGGCGACCATTGCTACTGGTTATGCCGCGGGACGCTGGGCAGTAGGTAAAACTTGGCAAAGGGCGAAATTTGCTGGTAGGAAAGTGGCTATGACAGCGCCAATTATTGGCGGGAGAAATTGGGTGCGACTTGGTCAAAAAATAAGTGACAGGGTCAAAGAAACTCCGTATTTAAGGCATTTGCCATTTATTGGTATTGGTGGCGAGTATCATGAAAAACTTGATAAGCGCGTGAAAGATCGGATCGAGAAGAATAAGAATGCGCGCATGGCTGAATTGAGCTATTACGAAGAAGATTTTACAAAAATTCCATTTGGGATTGGTGACGCCCTTGGTAAAGTCATGGGTTTAAAGAAGTCTAGCTTGATGAAAAGAAAAGCAGAGGCAAGAGAAGATGCCGCTATGAAACAGAAAGAATTCAAAACCGGTATGAAAACAGAGCGTACGGAAGCTCGTATAAGAGACTGGGGCCGGTTGCATATTGAGACTGTGGAAAAGAATGAGGCTGATAAATGGGCAGAAAAACAAGGATTTGTTGGCAGTGATGAAGAAAGGTTGGCAGCTTTTAGACAGGCGGCGAAAACAGATGATAATTTACGTAAACAGTTTGACAAAGAAATAAAAAAACCAGTTAAATCTTTGATAATTCCTGACTTAGAAAGTGGGGAATTAAGGCAGGCAACTTTTAGCGAAAGAGTCAACGCCCGTTCTGCCGCTTTGATGACTTACATGGAAAGAGAAAAAGACACTTATACTGCTGTTGCTAAACAAAAGAAAGGTGAAGAGGATTTAACCTATTTAAGCACGCCTTTTGGCAGGCAGAGGTTCCAAGATATGATAAATGCGGACTTAGGCGATTATGGGGAAGAAGAAATAAATTCTCTTAAAAATGACGAACAAAGGGAAATTCTTGAAGATAAGAGAGAACAATTAAGAAAAGTATCATTTGGAATGGATAAAGGAGTGGATTTACAAACCCTGCTTAAAAAGCCAATTATAAGAGCTATTTATGCTGCGGAAAATAAAGGTATGACAGAAATAGGTAGAGCCAAAGTAGAAAAAGAATTAGGTTCAGATATTTCTTCTGCATATATTGATCCTGAAATCAGAGGTTTTAGCACATCATCAGAAGCTGCAACTATTATCACAGAATTTTTTAAACAGAAATATGACAAAATGACAGAAGGACAAAGAGGGGCTTCTTTGCAAGCAAATTTTAGGTTGTTGGCCAAATTGGCAGCCTTAGGCATGCCCGCCAGTGAGCTTCAGAAAGCTGCAGCTTCGGCAATTTATATTTCAGCCGCAGAACATGGCACTGTGGATGATGGTGTTTCTGCTGCCGCTTCGGATGCTAATTTGCTTGATGATTACAACTCTCTAAGTGGAGAAGAAAAAGCAAACAAAGTAAATATGAGGAAAGCCATGGCTGATAAAGGTTATGGTAAGGAGACTTTAGATATGTTAGAAGCTGAAAAGAATGTAAAAGCCCTAGAACGTTCAAAAAAAATTGCAGAGTCTTTTAATTGGATAGAAAAAAGGGCAGTTACTGAAGTTGTAAAAGATGATAAAGGCAATGTTGTAAAAGATAGTGAAGGCAAAGATAAATATAAAGCTGTAGGTTATAAATGGTCTGATGCTGGTGATGATGAAAAGATGTTGACTTATTCTACCTATGCTTTAACTGGTGGTAATGAAGAATATACCAGACATAGTTGGCAGATAGGTAAAATTAAGGACAGAGACGGCAGTAGCTATAGAGAAGCAGCTGAAAAATTTTATGGTGGAGAAGATAAAGAATATAAAGCAAAAGCAGGTGACTAATATGAAAGCTATCAAGATCTTATGTTTGAAGGCAGCAAACATCGGGATATGTTTAGTTCCTATGAAGAAACTTTAAAGAATCACGCGCGGGCAACCGGCCACACGCAATACCATAGTAATCGTATTTATGATGACAAAAACAAATCCTATAGAA
>CAZRZS010000066.1:0-3183 GCA_964604685.1 uncultured Gammaproteobacteria bacterium | reverse complement strand
TAATAAAATATATCATCCACATGGGTTTGAGGAAAGATAATACAATACTTAAAACTAAAACCAACCAGACTGATAAGCCTGGCAAAATTTCATAGAAACGATATTTTTGATAATCAGAAAGCATAATTTTTAATTTGAAATTTTTAAATTAAAATTTGAAAACAATTTCAAATTAATACTCTATCTTAAACTCCTCAAACATCTTCCCACTTATATCTTTCCACTTTTCCTCTAAACGCGAAACACTCGCCCACGAGGGTCCTATCTTACAATATTCCAGTAGTTTTTTCAAGGCCTCTTCTTCGCCTTCGGCCACCAAATTAACCGTGCCATCCGGCAGATTTTTTACATAGCCAACCAAGCCTAGCTCGTGAGCTAACTTATCAATATTGTAGCGAAAATTTACTCCCTGTACTTCGCCGTGAATTTTGAAAGTTAGGTGGTGCATATTTAAGCGTATTGTAGCTACAAAATAAATCTTTGACAAAACAAAAATTCCAAACCAATTAGACAATAGACAGGCCTTTTAAGGCCTGAGGAAAATTATAGTAAAAATATAATAGTCCCGTAGGGACGGCTGAATTTTATTATGATAAATATTCCCTTTTATAAATAACCTTATTCTTTTGAAGAAAAGCTTCATATTCAGTTTGTAAACCAGTCTCTCTATGATGTATTTTTTGATTCCTAATATATTTTGACAAAACATCAACTTGTGATTGACTGACTGTAAAAACTCCATAACCTGTCTGCCAGGCAAATATATTCAAATTTTTAAATTTTTCTCTAAGCCATTTAGAGGATCCACCCTTAATCAATTGTACTGCTTTGGAAACCGGCATGTCCGTCTTTAGAATCAATAAAATATGAATATGATCTCTTGTTCCATTTATTTCCTTTACTAAAAAATTATTTGCTTTGGCAATGCCGGCTATATATGAGTGCAAATCATTTTCAATATCCGGAGTAATCAATTTCATTCTTTCTTTTACACTAAATATTACATGATATAACAAATTATGATAAGTATTTTCCATATATTTCTTTCGTCCCTCCGGGACTTTGTCTATATTTTTGAATTCTCTTCCAGGCGCTAAAGCGCCTGGCTAAATTTTTTTATCCCTCTAAGACTATTTTATTTTTCTAACAATCCCCTTTTCCGCATCCACTTCAACTATATCACCATCTTTATTTCTTCCTCCCAATATTAGGCTCGCCAGAATAAGTAGCTGAAAGATAATGACCCTGCTTTTGTTTAAGAAGTTTGAAAATTAAACTCTGTACTTTATCTACCTCATTATTTTTAATAGCCAAAAGCGGAATTTGCAAAACATAGGCGAAAGTATTGGCGATGACGCAGACAATGCGCGTGCTAGTAAAACCGCCGGCGCCGACTACAACCATAATACCCTCTAAATTTTCCTTTTTGAATTTATGCCGCTTAAAAAATTTTTCCACACACTCCAACAATTCGCGGTTCTGCCCGCTGTAATTTTCTTCCCTTAATTCATTTTTATCAAACAGACCCAAATGAATACTATTTGTTTGAGAGAGGTTCAGTAATAAATACATACTATATATCCAAATGATCAACTACTTTCAAGTGTTCGGCCTCAAACAAGGCATAAAGAAACTTATCCATAATATGGCGACGGTCATAAAACTCTTTGACTGACATAAGAGTAAAACGAACTTCAAAGCCAAACTCTTTTTCATATTTTTTTATCAATCTAGCAATGGCCATAGGTTTTAAACGATTACCTACTAATAATAAATCACTAGGAGCAGTTATGATGTGAGTGAATTGGCCTGTAAGTAAAAACAATTTAATATTGCCGGCTTTATTTTTCATTTCCTCAATAAATTTCTGTTTACCTAAAACTTGATCTTTAAGCAGTAAGGCCTGCATTTCCGGGTGCAAGACTGAGGTATTGTCCAAAGTATAGTATTTACGCAAACTTGAACCCTGTGCCGTTTCATCACCAGCATATTCATTAGTTTCTTTAATTAAGCTCGATTTGAATAAGACTTCCAATTCTCGACGTATGGCATTAATCTGAACCCCAAGCATGCGGCTAAGCTCGCGAACATAGAAAGACTCGCCGGGCTGGCGGAAAAAAGTCCGCAATAAACGTAAACGGGTCTTTGAACCAAAAAGGTATTCAAGCATAAAATGAAGTTAAAAAGTAATAATTAATCTATCCCCAGTTCTGCCGTCAAAAAGTTGGCAGTTCAGAGGTAAATATAGTATAATGATTATACCAACTAAAGTCAAAATATGAAATCTAGTGTAGAAATTCACGAATTTTTTATTGAAGGCACAGACCAAGAACGATCTCATGTGCTTCTGCATATCACTGAACCTGGTTCTCCTGAAGAAAAAGAAAAGGGGTATTTTTTTGCTGTGGCTGAAATCAATAACGGTAACCTCGAACAAATCGAACATTTACAGCAAATGATTGATGACTTGGAAACCGGCTACTATGAAACTGCCGACGCTGAAGATAAAAATGGATTTGAAATTACTTTGGAATATATCAACCGCCGCGGCCACCATATACTGCAATACAAAAACTCTTTGATTAATTGTTTAGTCGGCGTCCTGCGGGGCAATGAGTTGTCTTTTGCCTACCACGGTTCACCGCACGCTATTTTATTCTACACTGAAAATCATGAAATGCGGCAAATGGATATTTTAGAAGAAAACGAAGCTGAATTAAATAGCGACCATCTATTTTCTTCGTTAATGCAAGGCAATATGAACAACGGTGACTATTTTTACCTTGCCACCCCTCATGTTAGCGACTATTTTACCTTTGACCGTATTAAAAAGATTTTAGCCACTCGTAATACCCGACAAGCGACCTTGCATATACAAAAAGTTCTCAAGGATTTAAACAATGATATTTCTTTTGGCGGTATTATCTTTCATTTACCAGATAAAATCGAAATAATTAAAGGCGGTAAAATTATCAAAAGTATGGAACGCGGCTCAGTTAATTCTCTAAATAAATTAATAGACCAAGAACGTTCTACTGAAGAAATCATAGCCCCCCCGCTAATGAGCGCATTTAAAAAACGGCTAAATATCTACAAAGAAAAACGTAAATTAGCCAACAACAAAAAAAAATTGGGGCAAAAACAAGCTAAAAAAGAAAAATCGAAATTTATAGAAACCAATTA
>CAZRZS010000065.1:0-3207 GCA_964604685.1 uncultured Gammaproteobacteria bacterium | reverse complement strand
ATTCCCACTTCTACTGGAGCGGCTAAAGCCGTCGGTGAAGTCAAGGTAAATTTGCAAGGTATTTTTGATGGCGTGGCTTTCCGCGTGCCAGTGCCGACTTGTTCTCTGTCTGATATAACTGTGGTTCTAAAAAAGGATGTGACTAAAGAGCAAGTTAATAAGGCGCTAATTAGAGCGGCTAATACAACTCGTTTCAAGGGAATTTTAACAACGACAGACGAACCATTAGTTTCAGCGGATATTGTTGGCAATACCTATTCTTCAATCGTGGATTTAGCTTTAACTAATGTGGTTGGCGGTAATTTAGTGAAAGTTGTTTCTTGGTATGACAATGAGGTTGGCTATGCACATCGGTTAGTAGAGCTGGCAGTTTTATATGCTTAAATATGAAGTTAAGAACTCTTAAACAAATCCGCAATCTTAAAAATAAGCGCGTGTTGGTGCGCGTGGATTTTAATGTACCGCTGAAAAACGGAAAGATTATTAATGACTCCAGAATCAAATCGTCAATACCAACTATAGAATATTTACTAAAGAAAAAAGCAAAAATTATTCTTATGACGCATTTAGGTCGGCCGGAAGGAGTTGATAAAAAATTATCATTAAAGCCGATGGCTGAGCGATTGGAAAAATTGATAGGTCAAGAAGTATTTTTTTCAGAGTTAACTAAGTTTGCTAAGTTAACTAAGTTGCCTAAGTTGACATTGTTGGAAAATATCCGTTTTTTTATTGATGAAGCGAAAGACAAAAATAATTTTAGTCAGAAATTGGCGGAATTGGGAGATATTTTTGTTTTGGACGGATTTGCCGTGGCGCACCGCAACTCTGGTTCAGTCACCGGCGTAGCCAAATATTTACCCAGCTATGCCGGCTTTTTATTAGAAAAAGAAGTTGTAGGTTTAAGCAAAGTGACGGAAAAACCTAAAAAACCTTTAGTAGTAGTTTTAGGCGGAATAAAAATGGAAACTAAAATTTCGGTTTTGAAAAAATTATTACCAAAAGCAGATTATGTTTTGGTTGGCGGCGGTTTAGCTAGTACTTATTTTTGGGCCAAGGGTTACAAAGTTGGAAAATCAGTGATTGATAAAGATTTTAAAAAAGAAGCCCTAAAATATTTAGGGAATAAAAAAGTGGTTTTGCCGGTGGATGTGGTGGTTGGAAAAGAAGACGGAAGCGGAGCGCGAGTGGTGCAGCTGAATGGAAAAGGATCCTTTGACTCGCTATGCTCGCTCAGGATGATAGACGCGATTTTTGACATTGGTCCTGAAACCATTCGACTTTATGCCAAATACATCAAAAAAGCCCAAACTTTAATTTGGAATGGGGCCATGGGATATTTTGAACAAAAACCCTATGATGTTGGTACGCTGGCTATAGCCCGTTTAGTGGCTAGCCGTTCCAAAGGCAAGGCCTTTGGCGTGATTGGCGGGGGTGAAACTTTGCAGTCCATGGATTTAGTTGGTATGACAGCCGATGTGGATTTAGTTTCCACTGGCGGTGGTGCTATGTTAGAATTTTTAGCTGGTAAAAAATTACCTGGTGTGGAAATAGTGAGGATAAAGTGAAGATAAAATATTGTTAGTAATCATATTACATGATATACTTTACATCTTAAATAATAATTTAAAAAAATATGCCAAAATCAAAACCAAAACAAACTGCTAAACCAAAACCAGCCATGATTGATGAAAGTATTCATTTTTTTTATGGTAGTGATTTTGCCCGCAAACTCATGCTAACTTTGGCTGGTATTTTACTTGTTTACATTACTGTCTGGTTTGGTACGGCCATTCGTAATAATTTGCAACAGTATTATTATATTGGTCAATCTGATCGTATGGAAAGGACCATTACTGTAGATGGCCAAGCTAAAGTTACAGCTAAGCCAGACATTGCCATAACCACTATGGGCATGATTAGTGAAGGAACTACAGTTTTAGAAGCCCAGCAGAAAAATACCGCTGTGATGAATAATCTTTTAGCCGAATTAAAAGTTTTAGGCATTGACGAGACTGATTTACAAACCATGAATTATAATATTTATCCGCGCTATGATTATACTGAAGAAGACGGTCGAATTTTGCAAGGTTATGAAGTTAGGCAAAATGTTACAGTGAAAATTCGTAATCTGGCTAATGCCAATCAAGTTTTAGCTTTGGCTGGTGTGGTTGGGGCGAATAATGTTTCAGGTTTAGAATTTACTATTGATGATGATGAAGTCTATAAAGCTCAGGCACGGGAAGATGCTTTGGCTAAAGTTTCCGGTAAAGCCAAGGTTTTAGCTGACGCTTTGGGTGTTAAAATAGTTAGAGTGGTGTCATATAATGAATACACAAACGGTGATGATAATTATGTTTATAAAGCCATGGCTGAATCAGCTATGGGTATGGGTGGAGGGATACCAAGTGTTGAAGCCGGGAGCATGGAAGTGGTGATGAATGTGAGTGTCACTTTTGAAATCCGTTAAATTAAAATAAAAATAAACCCGCTTGAAAAGGCGGGTTTTGGTTTGACAATTTTAGCTAATTTTAGTAAACTAAAGGCTACTTATGCCTTATCAAGCTGACAAAAATGAACAGGAGATTCTCAAATACTGGCAAGACAAGCAAATATTTGAGAAATCTGTAAATGAACGTCCGGAAAACAAGCCGTACGTCTTTTATGATGGCCCGCCCTTTGCTACTGGCCTACCTCACTATGGCCATATTTTGAGTTCGGTTATAAAAGACTTAGTGCCGAGATATTGGACTATGAAGGGCTATCGTGTACGCCGACGTTGGGGTTGGGATTGCCATGGTTTGCCTATTGAAAATATAGTGGAAAAAGAATTAAAAGTTTCGGGTAAAAAAGATATTGAAAATAAGCTTGGCATAGAGAGGTTTAATGAAACCTGTCGTTCCAAAGTATTAATGTACACCCAGGAATGGAAAAAAATGGTAGATCGCATCGGCCGCTGGGTTGAATTTGATAATTCCTACAAAACCATGGATTCTACATATATGGAATCAGTCTGGTGGGCCTTGAAAACTGCTTGGAACAAAGATTTAATCTATGAAGGTCGTAAGGTTCTGATGTACTGTTCGCGCTGTGAAACACCAATTTCCAAAGCCGAAGTAGCCATGGATAATAGCTATAGGGATATTACTGAAGAATCTGTAACAGTAAAATTTGAAGTTAAAAATCCCCAAAAGCATGATTTGCCAAAAA
>CAZRZS010000064.1:0-3214 GCA_964604685.1 uncultured Gammaproteobacteria bacterium | reverse complement strand
TCTAAAAATGTATAAGGAGAAGTTCCCGAGACAGGTGTGAAAGTTTGACTATAAGGAGTGCCAACAGTACCAGAAGATAGTGAATCAGGTAGTAGTTAAAGTGTGGCTAAATCTCCGGTGCGCCAAACTTCGGCTCCAGAAGTGGCATTAGAAAATGCTATATAAAGCATATCCTTAAAGGTAATGGCAAAAAGAGCATAATTTTCGGCATCGCCAAAGCCGTCTGTTCCTTCCTGGATCCAAGTAGTGCCATTAGTTGAATAATATAATTGAGCTGCTCCTCCTCCACCAGCTTTTCTAGTTCCTGCCCAAAAGATATTATTAACAACCGCACCTTGATAGCTGATCCAAGTATTAGTAGCGGTTCCAAAACCAGCATTGACTACTCGCGACCAAGTGCCAGAGTTACCAGTAGCTGATCTCCATATTTCTGCGCCGTTAGCATTAATTGTGCCAGCATATAAATATCCCCCAAATTCTTCTAAAAATAAAACATTGGTATTATCTACTCCATCAAAACCACCGGTGACAACTTGTGTCCAGCTTGTGCCATTAGAAGTTCTAAATATCCCCGCTCCATTTGTTATATCTTCAGTGCCAGCGTATAATTGATTGTTATATACATCTAGGGCCCGGGTATCAGTATATAGTGTGCCGCCAAAGGCATCTGTGTTGGCTTGGCTCCAAGAGGTACCATCGGCTGTTCGCCAAATTTCAGTGCCTGTTGTAAAATTTTCTGTCCCAGCATATAGATAATTGCCAAAGGCGGTCATTGCCCTAATGCTAGTATTATTAGGATCTCCGAAGCCGTCAGTGCTAACCTGGGTCCAAGTTCCGGCCGCGCCGGTTTGAGAACGCCAAACTTCAGCCGCTCCAGCTACTGATTTTAGAGTGCCGGTATAAATATAGCCGCTAAAGTTAGCAAAGGAATGAAACTCGTCATTATTTGCATCTCCAAAGCCATTGGTAGTAACTGTTTGCCATGTTGTACCATTGAATGAGCGATAAATTTGAGCGCCACTATCATTACCTGTTCCGGCATAAATGTAGCCGTTGTAAACATGAAGCCTGATAGTTCCCCAGTTGGCAGCTGCGCCAAAGCCATCGTCATTTACTTGTGTCCAGGAATAAGCCTTAGTTTTTTGGGGATAAAACAAAAAGCCCCCGGCAATAATTAATCCTAAAATAAGAACTAGGGCTTTATTGATTTTTTTCCCGCCTCCGCCTTCAGCTACGGCGGATTTCGCGTAGCTCAACACCCCCCCTTGTTTTATAAAAGATTTCTAACAGCTCTATTATACTTTATTTATTCTATATCTTGTCAAGTGGCTATTCAGAAATAAGTTCGACAAAAACTGGCTGATCAATTAGGGTTAAGTCTTCAGCTTGAATTTGCTCTGAATCGCCATAAATATCAGTCACCTTGATTTTACCTTTAATTTCCGAAGGCACTTCCCCACCCCACAAAACATAAATTGATTTTGAACCCGAGATAAATTTGTATTGGCCAATGTTGCAGGTGGCGCCATCATTATCGGCTGGATTTTCAACATATTTTTCATCAATTTTTTCGATTTTGTCAAAGCTATTGATTTTATCAACTAAATTAAGATAGACTTTGTGGGTTGAGCCTTGGAGAGCTTGGGGATTGGGCTTTTGGGTTACAGAAAATCCTCCTTCTTGCCAGAACATCCAATTATCAATATAAAATAATTTATCAGCACCCATGGCCAGTCCAAAAACAGAACTTTTTACCATTAATCTTTCAAAAGCAGCTAAATCTGTCGGAGGTTCAGTTAATTCTCCATACTGTAGTTCAGTAACAAAAATTGGTTTGTTTTGCAATCCATATTGTTCTAAGAATTTTTTGAATTTTATCACATATAAATCTTCTCTTTTTTCGTCGGTGTTGATGGTATGGATGTTGGCAATGTCAAAATAATCTCCTGCGCCGGCGGCAAAAACCGGTTTCCAAAAATCTTGAAAGCTTTGTTGCATTCCAGCCATTCCAGCAGGTAAAACTTTTGCTTCGGGATCTGCTTTTTTGATGGTTTGGTATGAAGTTTTTAAAATTTCAAAATATTCTTGGGAAGTGCCAACGAAAAATTTTAGTTCCTCCCCTACTCCGCCAGTGGAACCGCCCTGCATTTCCGGTTCATTCATAATCTCCCAATATTTTATCGGAATAGTGAGGCCCGGCATATCATCTTGACCATCGCCGTCGTAACGCTCTATAGCTTTTTCTAAAAAATCAGCATAAGCTGTCATATCACAAGGAGCGCCTACTTTTACCTTTCCACCTTTCATTGGATCATAATCTGCTTCATATTTTTCTTCAGGATGGCAAGCATCTTGATCCCAATTAGCAAAGGGTTTAACGATTGGGATTAGATACACTTCTTGTTGATTAAGTTCTTTAACCCTTTCATCTGTAAAAGTCCAATCAAATTCGCTTTTTTCAGGTTCTACTTCATTCCAGAATAAATCAAATCCGCCCCGCATCCAATAGGCGTTTTCCGTCTCAGCCACTTTTGACAAATGAGTGGCAACTTTAGCAGGATCTAATTCTAATTTTTCTTGAGTAGCGGGTTGGGTTGGTTTTTGGCGAAAGTAATTTTTCCAAACAAAATAGCCAGCAGCAGTTAAAATAACCAAGACTAAAATCACAATTAAAATTTTAAGCCAGGTTGGCATTTTTCCTCCTTGTTATCCTGCCTTAATTTTGGTTTTTTCTTTTAATTTTACTGTGGATATTTTTTAACTTTTAACTTTTTCCTGTATTAAAAAATGCCACAAACCAAAAGAAGCAACTAAAAATATCGTTATTCCTTCCAAGGGGATTCTTATTTTATAAAGGCAGCCGCACAAACACTTACCAGGAATATCAAGAGTCGGCCAAGTCCAATTAATAATATAACTTTTAATTCCGAAATAAGATGCTTCACAAGCAGCACAATAGCAAGCCAACTCACGACTCAACAAAAATAATCCAAGCAAAAGAAATAATTCAATGATCAAAAATAGAATGATTCTTTTCATTTTCCCCCTTTACTATTTAAATAAAATTTCTGATAATTTCAATCAAACCTTGTTTATTAACTAAATACAACAAACCAATTGAACTTATTAAAAGCAGAACAGATAGCCATTTGGTGTATTTACCATAAGTGTAATAGATTAAAATAATTGATAGTACAACTGCCGCGGCTGGAAA
>CAZRZS010000063.1:0-3333 GCA_964604685.1 uncultured Gammaproteobacteria bacterium | reverse complement strand
TATAAACCTGCTATTAAATTAACCAGAGTTGTTTTTCCAGCACCGGTTAGTCCTATTATAGCGATCGTCTTGCCTTTGGGAATAGAAAAATTTAAATTGTTCAAAACCGTCCCTTCAGCAGAGTAAGCGAAAGAAACATTATTAAATCTAATTTCTTTGTCAAGTTTACTTACTCCTATATCTCCATTAGAAATAAAAGCTTCCTTCGCCATTTCTGAGACTTTTTCATAGGCATGAAAAGGCGCTATATGCTCAGCCATTTCTGATAATACATTCAGAAAAAACCCTAACTGATCAAAGAAACGGAAAAAAACAACAAAATAAGCAATTAAGAAAGGTAAATAAGCATAAAGGTCCAAATCAAAAATAACAACTACAAGTATAATAGCTATCGCCAATAAGACAATCCCCACTTCTGTGGCAGGCTTCACTATGAACCTATGTTTTGACAGACTAATATTACTTTCAGCAAATTCATCAGCCAACAAACCAAATTGTTCCTGTTCATATTTTTCTGTACTAAAAATCTTAATCAGAGAAACATTCTGAAACATCTCAGCCATGTAATTATACAGAGATGCTATTTGCCTCGTTATCTTCAAACTTATCTGCCTTAACTTAATTAAAAAAATATACAAAAAAGGAAAAAAAACTAAACCTAAAACAATAACCCCTAAAGTCACCTTCCAAGAAAGAAAAAAAAGTATGATTATGTAAATCAACAAACTACTGACATAAATGAAATTCATTAAAAAGGAAAAAATGAATTTTGCTATACTGCCAGTATAAGTAGCTATATTACCTATCAAATCACCCGAGGTTGATGAATGAAAAAACTTCAAATTTGCATAGATGATGTCATAAAATAACCCAACCTGTAAATCTTTTCTTATATTATAAGTGATTTTACTGACGTAAACCTTATTTAAGTAAAAACATACATTTTTTAAGATGATGGCAAAAAGAATAAAAAACAATATATAAATGACTAGGTTAGTGCCAGTAAAATAAGGAAATTTTGAAAAAAAGCTACCAATTAATGGAATTTCTTCAACTGACCCTTTATTGACAAAAACATGGAAAAGTGGTATTAAAGCCGTGATACCAAAACCTTCCAATACCGAACTTAATAAAGACAGTATCAATACTATAATTGAAAGCCTCCTATACCTCTTGAGGTAAAAAATAGTTTTTTTAACGTATTTTAATTTTTCATTAACAATCATATAAAAAATTACCTATTCTAAATTTGATTATAATTTAGATAATCTATACCCATACTTTCCGCCAACATCCTGTCGGTAAAATCATTATCGCCAACATAAAAAATTTCTTCTTTTTCTAGATTAATTTTTTTCAAAATATCTGCCAATATTTGCGGTTCGGGTTTGAGTGGCCGACCCACCTGACGTGCTTCTATTAGACTAAACTTATCCAGCAAAGCAAATAAATTTAGAGTATATTCAATTCCTGGTAGTGAATTATTAGAACAAATCGCATATTTAAACTTAGCCTGATTGTTTTTTATAAACTTCACTACATTATCATAAGCCTTTGCCTGCTCTAAAGAATAAGAGGTTTCATAGCGCTCCTGAATTGACTGAAAATCTCCATAAACATCACACCCCAATTCCTTATAAGCCAACCAACCCATTAATTCTATAGTTAATTTTTTATTTTGTTTCCCTAATTCAAATTCTTTTTTTTCAAAAATTATTTCTAAATTCGGATATTTTTTTAGCAAAACTTCTCTAACTTCTTTTCTGCACCCTGGCCAGTCAACACCCATTTTTATAATCGTGCCATCTAAATCAAAAATTATCCACTTTTTCTTTGAAAAATCCATCATAAATTATTCAATAAATAATACAATGAGCATTTTTTGATATTATAAGTAGTCGGGGTGACAGAAATAATTTCAACCTCTGGATAATTTTGTTTTAACAGATTAAAGAAATCTTCCATATCTGCTTCCATCCGCTGTGAAAGCCAATCTTGATTATTTTTATAACCGTCAAAACCAGCTACATAGATTTTTTTTACTCCCAAGGCGACTGCTGTACTAATAACATACATAGATACAACATCGTAGGGTATGGAAATACCACTTTCTAAAGAACAACTAATTCTATTACTTAATATCTTATATGGTAAGTAAATAGGTTCTTTAATATTAACTTTCTCTACCACATCACTACTAATTTCGGGAAAACCTATAACACTTTCTTTTTTACTTTTCAACAATTCATCCAGAGTCTCTATAAAACTATTATATTTTACAGAAAAGCAATAATTTTTTTCACCAATAATTTCCGGAATGTAATTGCATTCAAAAACAGTTAAACTTTTCTTCGCGATCAAAGAATTGATTCCCTCGCTTTT
Source organism: uncultured Gammaproteobacteria bacterium (assembly GCA_964604685.1). Lineage (GTDB taxonomy): Bacteria > Patescibacteriota > Patescibacteriia > Magasanikbacterales > UBA922 > CAZRZS01. The sequence continues at coordinate 951 of CAZRZS010000063.1, read as the reverse complement.
ATTTATGGCACTTTGTCCTCTGCCAACTACCAAAACATCATCCAAATTTAGAAATTTAAAATTCCTGTGTTTAAATGAAGACGTTTTTGAATTATGTTGAAATCGTCTAACTATGGCTTCATTTAATAATTCAAGTGAATACGAGGCTGACCGCCGATCTTGTGAAATAAAGTAGATCATGTTGGTAATTTCTTCCAAAGAATATCGCCCTATACTTAGTAATTCAAATACGTAATTCTGATGAATATTACTGAAGCCGGCCAAGGTGTAAGCTGTATTTGGCCCCCACTGATATTTTTTTTTCATATCAGCATACTCGTTAGCAGCTAATTGAAATAATAATTCCGGCTTATAATTACTATCTTTCAAAAAGAAAAGAAAATTTTCCAACTCCAAATTTCCCGCCCCTCGGCCAATACCCAAAATTGAACCATCCATAAAATCAGGTTTATATTGTAGAGAATGCATGGTATTTGCTAAAGCCATTTCTGTGTTGTTATGAAAGTGTAAACCTACTTTCAAATTTTGGAATTCTCTTACTAATTCAAAAATCCTATCCACGTCTTTTGGCAACATACTACCATATGAATCAGTAAAATAAATAATATTAAGACCAGACTTCATCATTTGTCCCAAAACTTCTTTCAGTTCTTCATCTGACAACAGCATAAACTGCATCAAATTCAACGTCACCTCATACCCAATTTCTTTTAATAATCTACCGATTTCGAGTGATGCATTAACATTCTTTTTTGTAAGAGCTAATCTCACCATCGTCAACCTCGTCTGGTCTTTTGGTTTAAAATGTCGTGCAACTAATTCTTTAATAGAAATATTATCTTGTTCAAACTCCTTCACATCAATCATAACGGCGATTTTGGTATTACCCATATCCGGCAATGTCTCAATATAATCATCACTAACATATTTGCAACGACCAAAATAATCGTT
>CAZRZS010000062.1:0-3614 GCA_964604685.1 uncultured Gammaproteobacteria bacterium | reverse complement strand
AGGGAAAGTGCGAAATTTGGGGGCGATGATGTATGTTTTAGGAAAGTGAGTAAGTCTGCAAGTACTCAAGTTAGCAAGTCCACAAGTTTTAAACTTAAGTACTTGTTAACTTGCCAACTTATTAACTTATATGCCCACAATTACCAAATTTTCTGAAATAAAAGCTTGGCAACAAGCGCATCAACTTACTTTAAAAATTTATAAAATAACTAAAAAATATTTTCCCAAAGAAGAAACATATGCTTTAACCTCACAAATTTGTCGTGCTACTGTTTCAGTAACTGCCAATATTGTAGAGGGTTTTTATAGAAAAACTAAAAAAGAAAGATTGAGATTTTATGAAATTTCTATGAGTTCTTTAGAAGAAGTAAAATATTACATTATACTAGCCAAAGATCTGGAATATATAACCACAGAAAAAGCCCGTGAATTATATGCTCATTGTAATGAAACAGGAAAAATTTTACGTGGTTGGATGAATAATTAATTACAAACTTGCTAACTTGTAAACTTATTAACTTGCTAACTTAAAAATTCTATGCAAAAACCAACTCTAAAACAAATCACCTTCTTAGCGCTCTTCATCCTCGTCGGCTTCGCCCTCATGCAAATCCCATTCACGCAAATTATCGGCTCTAGTTTGAAATTTTCGCTGTTTGATTTCTATGGTCCGATTGCTGGCGCGTTTGTGAGTTCTATTTGGGGCTTGCTTGTTGTGGGTGTAATGCAAATTGCCAACTGGGCTTGGCACGGCTTTGGTTTTGATGCCTCAACAATCATCCGGCTCTTTCCTGTTTTATTTTCTGTGCTTTATTTCGCCCGCAAGTCAAAATTGATGCTGCTTGTACCCAGTATCGCCATGCTCGCTTTTTGGATACATCCGGAAGGCAGACAGGCGTGGTATTACGCTTTATACTGGCTAATCCCTATTCTGGCTTTTTTTTGGCATGAAAAATCCATTCTGCTACGCGCGCTGGGCGCCACTTTTACTGCCCATGCCGTGGGTAGCGCTTTATTTCTCTACGCTCTCAATTTGCCCACCACGGTCTGGGTGGGTCTTATACCGGTTGTCTGGAAAGAAAGAATCTTAATGACTTTCGGCATTGCCATTACTTATATTGCTTTCAACTATTTACTAAGTTTCCTAGAAAAAAAATACCATATTACTCTGCCGTTTGTAAAATTAAATCCAAAATATTCTACTAAATAATATGCCTGATGAACAAATCCGCATTATTGATGATAAAATTTCTCTTACTGAATTAAAAACTATTGCTGAAGAATCTTTTGGCGATATGGTCAAAGTTGTGGTGGATATTGATAAAAATTTCATGGCTCTGGGCGGAGAACTACATGCTGATGAAGAACAAATATTGATAGCCAACGGCTCCCAACAAAAAAATCTATGGGGCATCAACCTTTATCCGGATTTAACTGGAGATGATTTTATTGAATTTGATTCCATGATTAATATCCGCCCGCGACAGAATAATCGTTCACGCGGAGTGGAAAATGAAGAAATCAGAAAAGCCATTGCCACCGTGGTAAAAAAATTGGTTCAATAATATGGCAGAATTACAACATCAAAATTTAGCCGCAGGACGGTGGTTTACACTCTCACTCGCCGAACAGTTAGGCAATGTTGGCAGTGAAATAGGCCGGGCCATAAATTGGCAAAAAAAAGGTAAGCTTGAATTACAAAACAAAGCTGCTGACCGCACTTTGGAACTTTTGGATCTAACTATTGCCGATAAACGTTGGCAAAACCGACTTAAAGAAATTCTTTGGGCTAAAAATTTAACTGCTGACTATTTTTACGGTAAAAATGAATTTAAAGAAACTCCGGAACAATTGGAAAAATATTTTTATTATTTCGCTGTTAAGGCAAGAAGCTGTGAATAATTGCTTGATATAGTTTGTAGATTTGCTATAATTACTATCAACAACCTCAGAGTCAGTTCGACTCCGAAATATCCGAGATTTTACTCTCGGGTATTTTATTTTTATAAAAAACTATAGTAATATTTGCAATGGAATTTAAGTGGTCACATCATAGTCATCTACCACATTTTGAAAATTTTGTCAATACCTGCTAAAATAACCCCACCCCTGCCTTGCCGGCAGGCAGGCTACCCTACCCTACCAAGGGAGGGAAATTTATTATGAACTATAATCAAGCCACAAAATTCATCCTCTCCTGGGCCAAGCTGGGCCGTAAAGAATATTTAAAAGACCTCCGGCAATGCGAGGTATATTTGAAACGTCTGCAATTTTTTTTAGATTTAATTGGCAATCCGGAAAAACAAATCCCGCATTATATTCATGTCACCGGCACCTCTGGCAAGGGTTCGGTCTGTTTAATGCTGGATTCAATTTTACGCACCAGTAAAAAATTCGTGGGAACTATGACCTCGCCCGAAATTGGTCCCACGCAAACCAGATGGCAAGTGAATGGACAAGCGATGAATAATGCTGAATTTGCTAAAATTTTGACAGAGCTAAAACCAAAGTTAGATACATATCTCACAATATCTCCCTATGACCCTATATCTCACTTTGAGTTAATGACCGCCATTGGGCTTTATTGGTTTGCTAAAAAGAAAATTAAATGGGCAATTCTGGAAGTCGGCTGTGGCGGACGTTATGATTCCGCAAATGTAATTCCTCATAAAGATATTGCTGTTATTACTAACATCGGGCTTGACCACACCGAAATACTAGGAAAAACCAAGGTCAAGATTGCTTATGAAAAGTCTGGTATTATTAAACCAGGGTGCAAAGTATTTACGATGGAAAGAGACAAAAAACTGTTAAAAATTTTTGAGAAAGAAATTAAAAAATATAAAAAAAATACTAAACAAATACTAAAAACGCTTACAACTACAAGTTACAAGTTACAAGTTACAAATTTAAAGGGAACTATTTTCAAATACCAAAATAATACCTACAAATTAAACACACTCGGCCAGCACCAAGTAAACAATGCTATTTTAGCGATTGAAGTCGCTAAATCCCTTAAAATATCTACCTCAAAAATTAAGCTTGGACTATCCAAAGTAAAGCTACCACTACGAATGGAAATAATTTCTAAGAAACCTTTAATCATTCTTGATGGTGCCCATAATCCGGATAAAATGGAGACGACGGTGGATGCAATTTTATCCCTCCCCCTAGTAGGGGGAGGCGAGGAGGGGGTTATAGAAAAAAGAATAATTCCACTCTTCCCTCCCCGGAACTTGTCCCGAGTTTATCTCGGGAAGGGGAGGGAAAGGAAGGTATTTCACCAACTTCATCTACTTATCGCGTTTAGCGCCGACAAAAACATCACCCAAATGCTAAAACAACTAGCCACCCTCAAACCAACTTCAATTGCGATTACTAAATTCCAATCCCCCTTCAAACAAGCGGCCAATCCCAAAGATGTTGAGAAATTGACAAAAAAATATTTTAAAAATACTAAAATTAAAACTTTTAATAATCCATTCACTGCTTTTAACTGGTCCAAAAAAGATACAATCAAAAGCGACATTTTACTTATCACTGGCTCATTGTATTTAGCGGGTGAAATCCAACAAAAATTGACAAACTGACAAATTTACTTTATCCTGTATAGC
>CAZRZS010000061.1:0-3817 GCA_964604685.1 uncultured Gammaproteobacteria bacterium | reverse complement strand
CTATTCGCTGTGTCCGCTAGGTTTTTTTGGTTAATTTGGTCTTTTGCCTGCCTGCCGGCAGGCAGGGATTTTTGGGTTTTTTTATTTTTTAGACCCCCGGTCAATTATGGAATAGCTTGTATAATTGCTGTTTTTTGGTGCCAAAAGCAGTTTTAAGGGTTGATCAAAATGCTTTAAATACAAATGCTTTCTTAAATTGTATGATGAAGCATGTCTAAAGTGGCCGTAGTAAGAATTGAGCGTTTGTTGAGTTGCCTTTAAATCCTCTATTTTGACACCTCCTTTTTGAATATCAAAAAGCCTGCCTTTTATTGTTTTAACAGTGTTTCGGCGCGGGTAAATAACCCACGGCTTTATGAAATACCCCACAAAAGGAATGCCGTGTCGCGTGGGTTGAATTTGTTGCTTTTTAGGGTGTATTTTTAGGTTTAGCTGAAAATCCAAAAACTTGCTAATAGCTTTTTTGGCAGTAATAATTTCGCTTTTACGGTTGGCAAAAATAATAAAATCGTCAACATAGCGACCATAGCCTTGCAACCCTAAAGCGGTGGTTGCAAATTGGTCCAACTCGTTTAAAAGCACATTGGCAAAAAATTGGGAAGTTAAATTACCTATTGGCAAGCCAATATTTTCTTTTTGGTTGAATAACGATTTATGGGGCGGTACAAGTTTGCCTAAATTCGGATCACCTTTGTAGTAGTAATTTTTAGTGGGATCGTGGTAAATAATTAGCTTTGAAATCCATAAAATTTCTTTTTTCCAAATATTGTGCCGAGGCATATTGCAAATATGTTTTTTAACAATATAAAATAGCGCATTTTTGCTAATTGAAGCAAAAAAATTTACTAAATCAAACTGGCCGTAATATTCTTCAAATTTTTGGCAGAATTTGTATATTTGTTTGGTAGCAAACAAGTTTCCTTTGCAAGGGCGGCAAGCAAACGAATTTCCAATAAAAATGTGTTTTTCAAAGTAGTTTTGCAATTCATTAACCAGTAAGTGGTGAACAACTCTATCAGTAAATTCGGCGGCAAAAATTTCCCGCGGTTTTGGTTTGGTAACAATAAAGCAAATCGACCGGCCGGGTTTATATGTTTGCCAGCATAATTTTAAGCGCAGATTTTCAATGTTTTCTTCCAAATTTTGCTCAAATTTTAGCGCATTGACTGTTTGCCGTTTGTTTTGCCGGCAATTATAATAGGCTTTTAGCAGGTTTTGGGTGGTAAAAATAGTCATACTTTTTTAAGCCAACTGCCAATCATTTTGCCAATTTCCACAATTTGTTCATTAAGGCGGGCTGTTTGTTTTACAGATATTAATCTTAATTCAGAGAGGAATCGAACGCGGATTTTAAAAGAGTCGTACTTGCTATTTAATTTGATTATAATTTCTTTTTTAGCTCTCCCCCCCCGCCGTACTTTGTGCCTTAACAAACAAATCAATTAGTTGCCAGCTTAGTTTAGTAATATCTTCACCCAAAGTAAATTTATACTCTTTTGGCAAATTATGTCTAATTATGTAAAGTTGTTTTAATAGCTGTACCAGTTTTAGGTACAGGGGCAGGTTTTGGTAATAATACATATTTGTGCGGCGAAAGCAGTTTAATTATCAAGCCTAGCGGACACAGCGAATATTGTTGCCTGTGTTAGTCTTAGTATTGTTGTTCGTGTTGCCGTTGTTCAGGTTCGTGTTCCAGGTGTTGTGTGTATTGTTAGATTGCGTCGTCGCCGGCCAGTACAGTAATTGTTGCCGGCGTATAATTTCGCCCCTTTTTGTATTTCTGCCCGCCTTTCTGGCGGACGGGCAAAGCGTTTTTGGATTAATCGCACTCTTTTAAGAGCCTAAACATTTGTTATAACTCTTAAAAATCTGGCCTCGGGTTTATTTTAAAGCAAGAAGGAGGATAGGCAAAGGGTTTTATGTTCATATGTGGATTCCGCCAAGAAGGAGTCAAACCTTCATTCCAGCTTTGCAAGGCAAGCCCCGCCCACAATTGTCACATAAATAGTGACTCCGACAACTACTTGCCAAGCTAGTTCGTAGCAAACGCTGGGTCTTCTCAAAGTGCAGGTGCTACAGAATCCGTACCTGTCTATGACCATTGGCTAAGCTGAAGTATACCACATTGCCTTTGAAGGCGTAGCAGAAAGAGCTGTAAATTTAGATTTAGCATATTCTTCTGCCGGAAATATGGCTACAGTAATAACCGGCTTTAGAAAGAAGTAACTCTCAGTTTTCTTGGGGAGTGGAGAATGCAAACTAGTTCTATTCATTGTAATAACAGCTTTTCCCTTTTTTGCAACAATTAACTCAATGCATTGAGATAATTGTAAGGAAAGGTACTTCTTAAAAAGTTTTGGTAAAGTGGCGGTGGAGTTTGAGGAAGAGAGCGGTATTGGCTATATTTTACTAAGTGAGTCAAGTTTTAATTTAAGCAAAAATATTAGCTCCTCTTTTAGATTGCGTTTTACCCAATCTTTTTGGGAATTATTTATTAACTCACCTAATCCGTGTAGTAATTGGTTGTTTTTCACTTGCTCAACTTTGTTGAGCGCTTCTTTTAAAGCTTTTTCCAAAGAATACTCCAAAGCAGATTTTACACATTGTTTATCAAAGCTCCACCCTTTGTCTAAAAAGAACCACAAATCAAATAAATCGCGTGAGGCAAAACGTTTTCGGGCTAGCAAAGCTGCCAGCTTTGATGACAACATACACGATTTTTCCATAACCAATACTGACAAGCCTAAGTAGCTTTTTACTTCAAATTTCGCGGGGCTAGGCCTTCGGGAAATTTCCACTTTTATTTTTCTTTCCCCCTTTCCGTAATCCACTAAAAAGAAAATAGTATTTTTCTTCATTGCCGGCTCAATATTGCCAAATTTAGGCAAAATTATTGCTAGTTTTTCATAAACTAAGTTTTCTTTAGATGAATCAAGTAAATCGAAATCCAGATCAACTGAAAATCGGGGCAAATCATAAAATAAGAAGGCGGCTGTCCCCCCTTTAAAACCTAGAATATTACGCAGATCTTTATTTGTGTATACTGCTTTGAGTATTTTTATGAGAATTGTACGGTGCAAATCTGTATTAAGCATATGAATTTTTGTGAATAGTATAGTATTCTCCTACCCTGTTTTCTAAGCTTCTATTTTTGTAAATAGTTTGTAATTCAAAAACTTTGTTCCAGTTTAGCGGTGTTAAATTATCGAAATGGTAATTGCCAAATAGATAAACAGCGTCTAAAAATGCTCGCTCTTTAGAAGCAATTGCGTATAGGTTACTAACTTTGTTAATTCCTTCATAATTTGTGAGAACCGGCTCTTTTATTTTTTGATAGGTGAATACTGTGTTTGCTGTTTTAAGATCTCGTGTTAAATATGAAACTGAGTTTACTGCCGATGAAGCTTGGAAAATAATATTGCTTTGAGCAAGCACTGTTTGTAAACTAATATACGATGGTGAATAAAGCTTTTGGGGTATTTCTAATACATTGTAGCCTTTTTTAGCATATACTCCTCTTCGCAAGTGTAAAAGTTTCCCTACGCTAACATAGTAGCCAAGCCGGCGTTTTAGATCATTGTAAGCGATTTCAGGAGAAAGCTGGGAAAGTTCAGCCAATGAAAATACAGTTTGGGGAAGTTGGTATAATTTTAGTATGAAATCTTTATTCATAAACCATAGGTTACAATAATTGTAACCTACGGCTTTAATTTTACCTAATTTGAGTCGGTTGTCAAGCAGGTGAGTGTGAGGAATATTACACTGTGCAGGCTGAGATACATCAGTAACACTTCTGATATGATTTCTTAAGCGATAA
>CAZRZS010000060.1:0-3993 GCA_964604685.1 uncultured Gammaproteobacteria bacterium | reverse complement strand
AAGTAATTATTTATACCTTAATTATATCAAAAAACCACCACTTAATTAAGTGGTGTTTTAGAGTTTTGGGACGGCCCCATATGGGCGGTTTAAAATTTTATTATTTTATTTAATATTCCTCATAAAATCAGCATTACTTTGAACTTGAGCATCTAAATTTTGTCTTTGAGTGGATTGTTTATTAGTTGTGGTCCTGGATATATGTGCTTGATCAAAGGCTCGGTTATATATATCTTGTTGGCTTTCTGGTGTATGACCTTTGATACGACGCCATAAACTAACTTTTGGTTTTTCGTCAGAAAGATGACTTATTAAACCTCCCGCAGCTTCAAAATTTAAATTATTAGAAATAGTATTAGCTAATTCTTGTAAGAGATTTAATTTATCTTCTTTTCTATCAGCATTTTGAATTTGATTGATTATTATTTTTACCTTATCTACTGCGATTCTTTCATAGCGTCTAACTAACGTTTGATAGAGAGCTTCTTTGCCAGCTTTTGCGAATTGGTTTTTAGCCTCTAGTAATTTTTCAGGCATGGGTTTAAGTTCATTGCCTTGCTCTATTTGTGAAAGTTCTGAATATAAGTCATCATGGAGACTATCAAATTTAATATCTTCAGTGCTTTGGCCTCCTAATCTTTCTCTAGTTTCGGCCATGGCCTCGTCATATTCTGCTTGATTTGGTTTAAGATCTTTTAATCGTGTACCTGTGGCTGGTTTGGTTTGCAAATCCATTAAATTATCAGCCAAAACTTTAGGTTCTTCATCTTTAACTATTTTCAAATCTGGTTTTTTAGAATTTTCTTTAGATTCTTTTGGAGTAAACGTAAACCATTCACTGAGAGCCATATTAGTATAATTAAGTATAAATAATATTATATATATTATACCATTTTTTAGTTTTTTTGTCAATTAGGTATTGATATTTTCAGCCAGATTTAGTATAGTATCCTCCCTATGAAAAAAATACATAAATATTATATCATCACCTTTGGTTGCCAGATGAATAAGAATGATTCCGAGCGTTTGGAGACAATCTTGAATAATATGGGTTTACAAAGCACAAACAAACCTGAACAGGCAAGTGTTATTTTACTTAACAGTTGTTCAGTGCGTGAATCAGCTGAATCTCGGGTTTATGGTCAAACTCATAATTTGGCTAAATTAAAAAAACATAATCCAGATTTGATTATTGGCGTGACAGGCTGCATGCCGGGTCGTGATAAAGATGGTAAGTTGAGAAAAAAGTTGCCTTGGGTAGATTTATTTTTTCCTAATGAAGAAATGATTCATTTACCTCAGTGGTTATCAGAATTAAATCTAGATTTACGCCCGACTGATTTAGCGGAGGACTATTTATCTTTAAGGCCTAATTATCATAGTGCTTGGCAAGCTTTTGTAAGTATTAAGACTGGTTGTGATCTTTTTTGTACTTATTGTGTGGTGCCTTATGCGCGTGGTGTGGCCGGAGATAGAGCAGTTAAGAGTATTTTGGCAGAAGTAAATGATTTGGCAAAACGCGGTTATAAGGAAGTAACTTTATTAGGACAAATTACTAATCATTATCAAGCGCCAGATCCGGAAAGTTTTTCTAAAGACAATCCATATAAAAAAAGTGATTTTGCTAAGTTGCTGTGGGAAGTAAACCAGATATCTGGTTTTGAGAGATTAGGTTGGGTAGCGGCTCATCCTATTTATATGACTGATGAAGTAATTGATGCTCTAACTTTGCCTAAACAAATTAATTATCTGCATTTACCTATTCAATCGGGTAATAATGAAATTTTGCAAAAAATGAATCGTCGTCATGACAGGGAATTTTATTTGGCTTTAATTAAAAAAATTAGAGCCAAGAGACCAGGTATAGCCATTGCCACTGATATCATTGTTGGTTTTTGTGGTGAAACTGAAGCTCAATTCCAAGATACTTTGAGTTTATATAAGGAATGTGATTTTGATATTGCCTATCCGGCTCAATATTCAACTCGTTCAGGCACGGTGGCGGCTAAACAGTTTATGGATGATGTGCCCAGGGCAGAGAAGCGCCGGCGTTGGCAAGTTTTGCAAGATTTAATGGAAGAAGTTACTTGGTGTAAAAATCAGGCCTATATAGGGAAAAAAGTTTCTGTCTTAGTGGATAAATATAAAGACGGTTGGTGTTTTGGTAATTCTTCGGAAATGAAATTAGTAAAGTTTAAGGGTGAGGAAGCTTTAATTGGTATAATTGTTGAACTGGAAGTCTGCAAAGCCGACACTTGGCTTTTGTGGGGCCGTATGTTATAATATATTTATGTTAAGGATACGCAGAGAACATCAAAAATTGCAAAAAGCCGTAATTATACTTGGTCCGACAGCTTGTGGTAAAACTGCTTGGAGTTTAAAGCTGGCAAAAAAATTCAATGGGAATATAATTTCAGCTGATTCACGCCAAGTGTATAAAAAAATGGATATTGGCACAGGTAAAGAATTAGGCGAATGGCGTTGGAATGGCCTGCGCCACACTTATTACATTCAAGATATACCTCATCATTTAATTGATTTTTTGGATCCTGGCATTTTTTTTGCAGTAACTGAATTTCGCGACAAGGCAACTAAGTATATTAAGCTGGCTCATAAACATAATCATCTGCCTATAGTCGTTGGGGGTACAGGTTTATACATTCAGGCTTTAGTAGATAATTTGAAAATTCCCCGTGTGGCTCCTAACAAGAAATTACGGCAAAGTTTAGAAGAAAAAACTGAAGTTGAATTAATGGAGTGGTTGAGGAATTTAGATGACAAAACAGCTCAAACAATTGATCCGAAGAATAAAAGGCGAGTGATTCGAGCTCTAGAGGTTTGTATTTTAAGTGGTGAACCTTTTTCCACCCAGCAGGGAAAAGGTGAACCGATTTTTGATATTTTACAAATTGGCATTGATATATCGCGTGAGGAATTGTATCAGCGGATTGATAAACGCATAGAGGAGATGATGTTAAATGGTTTATTGGCGGAAGTTAAAGCTTTATTAAAACAAAAATATAGTTGGAATTTATCTAGTTTGAGCGGTATTGGTTATCGTCAATTTAAAGATTATTTTACTAAGCAGATAACTTTGCCACAGGCAGTTGAGTTGTTAAAAAGAGACACGCGCCGTTATTCTAAAAGGCAATTAACTTGGTTTAAACGGGATCAGCGGATTAAGTGGTGCACAGATTATGAGCAGGCAGAAAAATTAGTTGTTGACTTTATTAAAAATTAAGTTTATGTTGGATATAAATAATTCATTTTTTGCTCGTAAAAGTCCACCACCGACTTCCTTAGGTGCTTCTAGAGTTCAGAATTTGTCAGTGACTAGTTTACAGCAAAAGAAAGATATAGAAAATGCAAAGGTTTCTGTAAATTCGGTATTGAGGGATGAACCCACTACTTCTGTTACGCACATGGGTAAACAGGCAGCTGGTGCCACTACATCTATTAGCCGATTGAATAAGGCGAAATTTTCTGTCGCTGATGAAGACTATTATGATGAACAGGCTGAAGAGAAAAGATGGAATTATATAAGACAATTGGTAGCGGCTCATAAAGATAAGGAGGTTAAGCAGACCAAAACTAAAGCTTCTTCCAGAGTTTCTCCCTATGATGTTGGTATTAAAACTGGTGGTGGTTTTAGGACTAGTACTCGTTTAGGAATACGACGTAAATTTAATTTACTAAAGAGGCAGGCTCCGTCCACTTACAAGAATTTAAGTAAAAATGATATTCAATATTTTGAAGATCTGGTTAAACCCCATGCCAAAGCAGTGTATCGGGGCACAAACTTTAATCGTTTGGCTAGGAAAAAGATGAAGAGTCAAGTTGAGCAAGATAGAAGAAAGGGTGTTATATCTTTTGAAGATGCCAAAGATATGAAAAAGTTGGTAGATAATTTACCCCATTAAAATTAAAAAATCGCTCTATTGGGGCTGTCCCAAAACTCTCGCTAACGCGAGAGTTTTTTGGTTACAAAAAAAC
>CAZRZS010000059.1:0-4006 GCA_964604685.1 uncultured Gammaproteobacteria bacterium | reverse complement strand
CCGGCGCTTTACCTGTGCCAGTGGAATTGATTGCTCAGCAAACTGTGGGTGCTACCTTGGGCGCTAAGTCATTGCAGTCTAGCCTCTATGCTGGTATTGTCGGTATCCTGATTGTCATGGTTTTTATGCTTTTGTATTATCGCTTGCCAGGTTTGTTATCAGTGATTGCTTTAACTTTATATGTGGCGTTGGTTTTGGCTTTGTTTAAATTAATTGGCGTAACTTTGACTTTAGCTGGTATTGCTGGTTTTATCTTGTCCATTGGTATGGCTGTGGATGCTAATGTTCTTATTTTTGAACGCCTTAAAGAAGAATTACAAGAAGGCAAGAGTTTAAAAGCGGCAGTAGAAGAAGGTTTTATTCGCGCTTGGACCTCAATTCGTGATGGTAATATTTCTACTTTGATTACTTGTATTTTGTTAATTTGGTTTGGTTCTAGTTTTGTTCAGGGTTTTGCTGTGACTCTAGCTATTGGTATTTTAATTTCCATGTTTTCTGCCATTAGTGTAACGCGTATAATGTTGCGTTTTATAGTACCTTGGTTTAAATCTGAAGCTAATTGGTTATTTTTAGGCGCTAAAAAAGAGACTAATCTATGATAAATATTATTAAACACAAAAAAATTCCTTTTATTTTTTCTTCAATTATATTTGTAGTAAGCTTGATTTTAATTTTTACCATAGGTCTGAAATCGAGTATTGATTTTACAGGTGGTTCACTTATGGAAGTTGTTTTTACTGCAGAAAGGCCAACAGTTCAGCAAATCAAAGATAACTTAGTAGAATTAGATATAGATTTGGGGAATACCGTTATACAGCCATCAGAAACTAACAATGTTTTGTTACGTCTACGTTTTATTACAGAAGCTGAACATCAACAAATTTTGGCAAAATTACGAGATAGTTTTGAAACTAATATTGTGGAATTGGGTGAGGATATGGTTTCTGAAGACGGGCAAGTAGATTTTAATGAGGCTATAAAGGGAGCTGTGAAAAATCGTGTTTTAGAAGAACGGCTTGAAACTATTGGCCCGGCCATTTCTTCTCATTTACGCACGCGAGCCATATATGCAGTTATTGTCGTGATTATTGCTATTGTTGCCTATGTAGCCTATGCTTTTCGCAAAGTAGCTAAGCCAGTACAGTCATGGAAGTATGGTATTTCTGCTATCGTAGCTTTGATTCATGATGTGACGATTACTATAGGTGTATTTGTGCTGTTAGGTCGGTTTTTGAATGTTGAAGTTGGTATTCCTTTTGTAGTTGCCCTACTGACTATTTTGGGCTATTCAGTTAATGATACTATTGTGGTTTTTGACCGCGTTCGAGAAAATTTAATTAAACGCACGGCTGATAATTTTTCCGAAATGGTAAATTTAGGTATTAATCAAACTTTTATCCGCTCTCTTAACACTGCGAGCACGACTTTGATGGTTTTATTTGCTTTATTTTTCTTTGGCGGTGAATCCATTAAATATTTTTCTTTAGCTTTGATTATTGGTATAAGTTTTGGCACTTATTCTTCCATTTTTTTAGCCAGTCCTCTATTAGTAGTTTGGGAACGTTGGAAGCGCCGTCATGTTTAATTTATTAGCCATAATTAGACATCTTTTATTATGCCCTTTAGGGGTTTTTTGTTTTGTGCTATACTATATATGATTTTATTTTTAGCTATATATTTATGAATGATAATTTTATAAGGCATTTTATTTCCCTTATGGCTGTTTTAGTTTGTGGTTTAGCTTGGTGGTCCGGCTATGTTTCTGGCGGTTATGGCTGGTGGTGGACAGTGGCTAGCGTTTTAATTATTTATTTAGCCGTTTACAAGCTTTTGGACATGTAATATGCAGATTGACCTTAGTATTTTATCAGAGTTTTTTTTACGAGATGCCTATATAGTTATTGTTGAGTTAATGGCGATTTTTGGTTGGGCGATTTTTAGCTATTTTTTACTTTATGTTTTAATATATTACTGGATTGATTATAAAAAAGATTTATATAAATCAAATTGGGAATGGGTGTTGATGGCCATAGATGTGCCTTTGGAAAATGTGCAGACGCCCAAAGCCGTTGAACAAATGTTTTCTCACTTATCTGGAGTGCTTAACCAGCCTAATTTAGCCGAGAAATTCCGTCAGGGTTTTAAGCAAGAGTGGTTCAGTTTTGAAATAATCAGTATTGAAGGTTATATCCAGTTTTTAGTTAGGACTGAAGCTAAATTCCGTGATTTAGTTGAAGCATCGATTTATGCCCAGTATCCAGATGCAGAGATAACTGAGGTTGAAGATTATGTTGATGCTGTACCAAAAAGATATCCCAATGATGAATATGATATGTTTGCCGAAGATTATGGTTTAGCAGAAGATTCTGCTTACCCAATTCGGACTTATAGTGAATTTGAGCATAATATTTCTAAAGATACGGTCTTGAAAGATCCCATGGGTACATTTTTGGAAAGTTTTACCCGCATTGGTCCAGGAGAACAAATGTGGTTTCAAATGATTATTGAACCTATTTCTAATTCTTGGAAAGAGAAGTCAATTGAAAAAATCAAAGAGTTGATTGGTGATGTTAGCGCCAAGAAAAAAAATAATTCCTTAGTGCCAATAACTAAAGAAGGTAGCAAGAGCTGGGAAGAATTAAATGCCCAGTTATTTGGTTCAATCCAAGCCGAAGGGGGAGACAGCAAGCCTGATGAGCCGAATAAAATGAGGTATTTGACTCCAGGACAGAAAGTGACAATTGAGGCCATGGAGGAAAAAATTAATAAGGTTGGCTTTAAGACAAAAATGCGTGGTGTTTATGTGGCGCGTAAAGAAGTTTTTCGACCGACTCGTGGCGTGCATGCTTTACGTGGGGCGATTAGTCAATTTAATGTGCCTAGTGCGAATTCTCTTGTCCCCACATACAAATCTAGTGCATTTTACCTTTTTAAAAAACAACGGACTAATTACCGTAAAAATTTATTAATGCGGGTTTACAGAAAACGTAAAGCCAAATCCGGTGGTAATCAATTTATTTTAAATATTGAGGAATTGGCTACGGTTTGGCATTTCCCTATGTCTTATGTAAAGACGCCATTAGTACAAAAGACTTTAAGCAAGCATGCTGAACCGCCTTTGGGTTTGCCAGTGGAAAGTTTTGGCGCGGTAATTTTGCCTGGCGGTGAAATCACCAATAAAGAATCTAAAGCGGTTAAAGAAAATGTTTATCAGACAGATTCCGGCGAAGTTAGTTATGGTGGAGGTGGAGCTAAGTTTGGCTAGATAAAAATCCACTTAATGGTGGATTTATCTTATATCCTTGTACTCTTTGGTAAACGGCTTTTTGAAAATTACTATCCAAATATAATTAAGAGAGTATTTAAAAATCATTTTAAACACGCCTTCTGAATGAAAGCGCCGGGCTGAGGCATAAACAAAAAAGTCATATCTAAATTTTACTTTGCCAACTTTACTTAAGCGCTGGGCAATTTCTGTATCTTCGCCATAAAAGGCGATATTTTTATCAAATCCGCCAGCATTTAGTAAGGCTTGTTTTTTGGCGACAAAATTACCGCCGTAAATTAGATAACTGGTTAATTTCTCTACAAAAAAGACAAAAAAGTGAAATAAAGGAGAGAGTAAAACCTGTTTAATTTTTGAACCATCATAAAAATGATAACGGCCGCTAAGACAGACCAGTTCTTCATTTTTAGAAAATTCTTTTTCTAAAATTTTTAACCAATGTTCAGAAATGCGATTGTCAGCGTCTATATATGCTAAAAGTTCACCTTGAGCAGTTTCTAGGCCTTTTTGTCTGGCTTTGGTTAGGCCTTTGTCTGGTTCAGCCACAATTTTGACTCTAGGATATTGGCCGGCTACTTGGGCGGTTTGATCAGTACTGGCATTGTCAATGACAATAATTTCGGCTTCTTCAGGCCCGTATTTAATAATACTATCTATACAATCAGCAATGTATTTTTCCTCGTTGTAAGCAGGAATGATAAAAGAAATTTTCATAGCTAG
>CAZRZS010000058.1:0-4163 GCA_964604685.1 uncultured Gammaproteobacteria bacterium | reverse complement strand
AGTTAATTATATATCGCGATAAGAAATTTGTGGTTCAGTCTTATGCGAAAGCGCTTGATTTTCTGGGGCTTTGTTTGGAAAAATGAACATTAGGCTTAATAAGATACTTGAAAGGAGAAAAGAGATGATTATCTCCCGATTCACGCTTCCCATTTCACTATTCACGTTTCACGTTTCACGTCTCACGAATTTATCAGGAGTTTTCAATGGATGATGAAATAAATTTATTAGAGTATTGGCAGGTAATAGTTAAAAGGAAATGGATAATTATTGCTTTCGCTCTCATTTTCGCTGTTGGTGCATTGGTGAATAGCTTGAAACAACCAAAGCTCTATAAAGCAACCTCAACGATTATGTTGGTTGACAATGGTGGGGGGGGGCTGGCGTCAGCTTTGTCAGCTTTTTCTTTTTTAGGGGGGAGCAGTGGGCGGGGAGCAGAGGCCCAGCTTACCCCAATTATTAATAGTCGCACCTTAGCTGAGCAGGTTGCTAGTCATTTTGATATAAAAGAGGTCATGCCAGAGAAGTTCTTGGCGAAAGTAACAGATGAGGCAATGCAGCAAAGGATGATGACTGATTTGTTGCGAGGTTCTTTTCAGCCTAAATCAATGGATGGTTTAATTTACTTGACTGCTGTTTGGCGAGAGCCTGAGATGGCAGCAAAGATAGCTAATTTATATGTTAAAGAACTTGGAGTATTTTTAAATAAACGTACTCTGAATATTAATTTTCAGGTGATAGATCCTCCCCTTGTTCCTCGCTCTCCTAATAATAGAGGGGTAAAGAAGAATGTAATAATGGGACTTGTACTAGGTTTCCTTTGTGGGTGTTTTATTGCGTTAGCCTGGGAATATGTTGAAAATGTGACCAAACCCACTTCCACTACTAGAAAAAACTGACCGCATTTGACTATTTTTGACTACTTATAATAGAACTTGACATCTTTTTCCCTGGAGCATATAATTAGTTCATGAACTTGCGTGATACAGAAGTTTATACCCCCCAAGAGACCCAAAAGCTTCTCAAAATTTCTGATTCAACTTTCCGTCGTCTGATTCGTAAAGGCGTTCTCCGTGTTACTAAAATTGGTGGACAATACAGGGTTCTTGGGAAACATATATTAGAAATGCTTGATCCGAGTTTGCCGGGCAAGGTGAAGAGAGCGTATAAAAAGGTTGTAAGGGAGTTGTAGGGGGAACTTATGAATCAGGATTTTTATGATGTTTGTATTATTGGTGGTTTGGGGCATGTTGGCTTGCCTCTAGGTCTTACTATTGCTAATGCTGGTAAAAAGGTTGTTCTTTATGATATTAATCAAGTCGCAATTGATAAGGTTTTGCAGGGGGAGATCCCTTTTGTAGAAAATGGAGCAGAACCTCTTTTAAAAAAGAACTTAAAGAAGAATTTGTTTGTTTCTTCTCAAAAAGAATCAATTTCACAAAGTCATTTTGTTATTGTGGTTATTGGAACTCCAGTTGATGAACATCTCAATCCAAAATTCACTATTTTTAAAAAGTTTTTTGATGAATTAGTTGAGCAAATCAAAGATGGTCAACATATTATTTTACGCAGCACTGTATTTCCTGGTACAGCAGAAAAAATAATGGAATATCTGTCTTCTAAGGGGAAAAAAGTAAAAGTTTCATTCTGTCCAGAACGAATTGCTGAAGGTAAGGCAATTGAAGAATTACGTACTTTACCCCAAATTATTGCCTCTTTTGATGAAGAATCTTTTATTGAGGCAGAAGGGCTATTTTCTTCATTCGCTAATGAAACGATCCGTTTAAATCCTTTAGAAGCAGAATTAGCCAAGCTTTTTACCAATGTTTGGCGTTATTTACAGTTTGCTATTTCTAATCAATTTTATCAAATTGCTACAGAAAGAGGCTTTGATTTCTATAAGATTTATAATGCCATTACTTATAACTATCCTCGAGCTAAAAGTTTTCCTGCGGCTGGTTTTGCTGCAGGACCTTGTCTTTTTAAAGATACAATGCAATTAGCTTCATATAGCAATAATAATTTTTTTCTTGGCCATGCTGCCATGTTAGTTAATGAGGGCCTCCCCAACTTTATTGTTCAACTGCTTAAAAACAGATGTGTACTTAAAGAGCAAGTCGTTGGTATTTTGGGTATGGCTTTTAAGGCTAACAATGATGATAAGAGAGAGTCTTTGTCATATAAATTAAAAAAAATCTTAGAAATAGAAGCTAAAGAAGTTGTTTGTTCTGATGTTTACATCAAAGAAGAGGGTTTTATCTCGGCTGATAGTCTAATTAAAAAGTCAGATATTGTTATTTTGGCTACGCCGCACCGCGAATATCATGACCTAAAAATTCCCGCAGAAAAGCGCTTAGTTGATATCTGGAATTTTTATGGTAAAGGGGGCTTGTTTTAAATGAAAATTTTAGTTACAGGTTCAGCTGGTTTTATTGCTGGCTATTTGGTTGAAGAATTGTTGGCAGCTGGTCATGAGGTGGTTGGTATAGACAATTATTCTAAATATGGCAAAACAATAAAATCTTATGATTCCCATCCCCAGTATCATTTTTTTGAGGGCGATACTAAAAATGTTGATCTTTTAAAAAAAATTATTGTAGATTGTGATCAAGTTGTGGCTGGTGCTGCTATGATCGGGGGGATCTCTCTTTTTCACGAGTATGCTTATGATCTTTTAGCTGAAAATGAAAGAATTATTGCGGCTACGTTTGATGCTGCTATCTGGGCTTTTAAAAATAAAAAATTGCAAAAAATTAATGTGATGTCCTCTTCTATGGTTTTTGAAAGCACAGATCTTTATCCGACTCCAGAGGGAGAACAATTAAAGTCCCCGCCACCGCTGTCTACCTATGGTTTTCAAAAACTGGCTTGCGAATACTTTGCTAAAGGGGCCTGGGAACAGTGTAAATTACCTTACACTATTATTCGGCCTTTTAATTGTATTGGGGTGGGAGAAAAAAGGGCTTTGTGTGATAAAGAAATAATGTCAGGCAATGTTAGGTTAGCCATGAGTCATGTTGTGCCAGATCTGGTCCAAAAAGTTTTGAAAGGGCAGAATCCTCTTCATATTTTGGGTAAAGGAAACCAAGTAAGACACTACACGTATGGCGGTGACTTGGCTAAAGGGATACGGATATGCATAGAAAATGAAAAGGCAGTAAATGATGATTTTAATATTTCCATCCCTGTTTCCACTACTGTGCTAGAGTTGGCTAAGTTGATTTGGCAAAAAATTAATCCAGCCAAACCTTTTAACTATGTTTCTGACAACCCCTTTAAATATGATGTGCAAAAAAGAGTTCCAGATGTTAGTAAAGCCAAAGAGGTGCTTGGTTTTGAAGCTAAAACAACTTTAGATCAAGCCCTAGATGAAATTATTCCCTGGGTTAAAGAGCAAGTTGAGGTCGGGGGTATATGATCGAATCAATTGGTGTAGTTATTCCTGTTTATAACGAAGGTGAAAATATCAAAGCAACTATTGCGGAGATAGAGAAAAAGATTAAATGTCCTTACGCCATTAGTATTGTTTATGATCGAGAAGAAGATAATACCATCCCAGTAGTTAAGGAATTAATGTCTGCTAATAAACCAATAACCTTATTAAAAAATAAATATGGTCGAGGGGCTTTAAATGCTATTAAAACAGGCTTTGAAACAGTTAACGCTGAGGCTATTTTGGTAGTTATGGCTGATTTGTCTGATGATTTATCTAATGTAGATGAAATGTTAGAGAAGCTTAACCAAGGAAATGCTGTTGTTTGTGGTTCGCGTTACGTGAGAGGAGGGCGTCAGCTTGGGGGCCCTTTGTTTAAAAAGACCTTGTCTCGTTTAGCCGGAGTTTCTCTTTATTACTTAGCCAGGATTCCCACTCATGATGTTACTAATAGTTACAAGTTATACCGCAAAAGTTTACTTAATGAAATTGTTATTGAAAGTAACGGTGGATTTGAGTTGGGCATGGAAATTGTTATCAAAGCTTTTATTAAAGGTTATGGAGTGGCAGAAGTCCCTTCAACCTGGACTGATCGCAGTGCCGGGGAATCAAGATTTCGGCTCTGGAAGTGGTTACCTAGTTATTTACATTGGTATTTTTATGCGCTTAAAGGAAAATGGTTAGGTACTAAATAATTTCATGAAGAAAAAACTAAAAACAATTAATGTTG
>CAZRZS010000057.1:0-4173 GCA_964604685.1 uncultured Gammaproteobacteria bacterium | reverse complement strand
ATACAACCATGCTGGCAGCCCACATAAGGATTTATCACAAAATCCGAATCTGGTAGTCCTGTTTTTATGATAATCGATTTTGCTTTAATCTCCTTAATTTTTAGCATACTATTTCTAGTATCCAATTTATTTATAAATCTGATTAAAAATTGGACCACTGTTGAAAAAAGTTCCGAAGCCATTCAAAGAGACGAACCTGTGGAGATAACTTTCTTTTCACATCAACCTTCGCAGTTCCCTCAGCAATAACAAGATTCTCTCTTAACTCTCCCGAAACTGAAACTGTAATGATATAACTTCCCTCTTTTACTCCTTTTACTGACCAGGACATCTTTTTTTCTTTTTTGGGAGGAATTATCCCTATTTTTTTAACTGAATCTTTCCTTAAAAGAACCAATCCTTCAGGAAGATAAATTTCTCCTCTTGCATTTTCAATTCTCTCCTCTCCTTTATTGATTGCTTTTGCTCTAACCTGAAAAACCTTGTTTATTTCCACTACCCCCGGAGCATAAACTTCAACTTCTAAAGGATTAATAGTTACTTTGGCAGTAATGACACCAAAAAAAGAAGCTAAGTATTCTCTAACATTTTTCGTTCCCCAAAAAAGAAGGGTAGTAAAAACAACAACTATAAAAATTACAAAAAGAGATAATAAAATTTTTTTTACATAACTTTGCATATAAGAACCTGCTCGTTTTGCTCGCAGAACCTTGTCCGCCTTTGGCGGATAAGAACCTTTCGCTTTGCTCAAGAACCTTGTTTTCTTCGCTTCGCTCAGAAAATAAATAATTGGAGTATGTGCATCCATAGATATGAACTTCCGCCTACTATCTTTTTCTAATTTTGAATTGAAATGCGAAAAATTTCCGAAGCACTGTGAGAATTACTGTTCCTATTGTCACTGCTAAAACCACATAAGTCCAGGGGGCATACATTTCAAAAAAAGAAGAAATTTTATAATAGATTGCCTGCCAGATGTTAGCAGGAATTATAGTAAAATAGGTTTTTGTTGCTGCTGCCACGCCAATGGTAGTGCCAGGACCAGCTTTAATAATTGGATGAGCTTCCAAATAACAAAAATAATCTCCTGGTTTTACCCTAACTGGTAAAGATAATTTTACTGACACACTTTTGGACTCGCCTGGTTTTAAATGAAATTGAGAGGGACTAAAACTAAACCATTCCTGGCTTGGCCGCAGTTCTGGCTGGTCTTGGTGATAAGTCACTGCGACCTCATAATCGCCGGCTTCATCTCCAGTATTTATCACGCCAATATTAGGAAAATTATAAATTCCACCTGGTTTTATGGGTTCATCGATTTCTATTTTGCCAAGATTCACGCCAACGCCAATACGAGCAAAAACTTGAGGGGTTATCATTATTGTTGCTAATAAAATGATTATTGATGATAAGATTATTTTTTTCATATTTTAAAATTAGGGTGCTGTAGCTACAATGGTAATTGTTGAACTATATGGATTTGAAGAAGAAGTTTCGGTAGGCATAGTTATCCGCAAATAGAGATTTTGAGTATTGTCTTGGGGAACATTGTTTGCCAAATCATAAAGAGTATCTGGAGCTAAAAAAGTATTCCAAATGCTGGTATTTGGCGAGAATTCCCATTTGACCTGATTGAGACCACTGGTTGAACCCAAATTCCAGCAATTTCCATTATCGCAAAAAACCGTACTTTTAACATCTAAATTAGCTGGACCTACATCAACGCTAATAGTTTGGACATCGTTTAGACCAGTAGGGGTGGTATCCTTGGTGCTTCCTAGAGGTAAAATTCCAAAATCAACTGAGCCATCGGTGGTTAAACTAATACTGACAACGGCTGTGCCAGCTGACTGGTCAAAAAAATAATCACCGCTTCCAGTATAAGAGTAAACCTTTAATTTATAAGTGCCAGTGGCTGTTGGCTTATAGCCAATGGTCTCTTGCCTGGTGGTACCAATTGATTTTGCTAATTCAGTCGTTCCATCAGTATCGTAGAGAAAAAGATCAAAATCAGGATTAGTACTTGATTGCCAATCTGGCATAATTAAAGTTACAGCAATTGGGTAGGAAATATCAATCACATTAATATCATACCAATCAGCATCACCTGTTCCGGTTAAACTACCGGTAAAATATTGATGCGCAGGAGTAGCAATGTTAGTCCCCGAATATCCACCGGCATTTTTTATTGCCTCATAACCATCTAATCTGCCTGCACCATAATCAATATCAGAACCCGAAGTCAGACCGCCTGTTCCTCCACCTGAAGCATCCCAGTCAATAGCGGTAGTGGCAATTTTATTTTTAATTTGAGCGGGAGTTAGAATAGAGTCAGCATGGAGCATCAAACCTGCTAAGCCCGCAACAAAGGGCGATGACATACTGGTTCCGCTATATTCAATATAACCACTGGTGGTACCAGCTTTGGCAGCCATAATAAAAACACCAGGAGCCGAAATATCTGGTTTTATTCTTCCATCAGCAGTGGGCCCCCTACTTGAAAAATAACCTTGATAAAAACCGTACCTTGGCAACCCAGATGCTTCATTCCCCGGATTAACATCAGCCATTGCTCCAACAGTAATGGCATTTTGTGCTGCAGCCGGCGAACCAATAGTGTGTTTTTTTGGTCCTTCATTACCAGCGGCTACCACTGCCACTATTCCAGCCTCAACGGCTTGATTAACTAATTGAGAAGTAGAATCAGTACCATCAGAATCCCCAGCAGCGCCTATACTCATATTCATAATCTCAATCCCAAGAGTGTTTTTATTAGTAATAACCCATTCGATACCCTTATTAACATAACTCATATAACCACTTCCTCCTGAGTCAAGAACTTTTACACCAACAAGAGCTGCACCAGAAGCCACTCCTTCATAATTAAGATTGCCTTCCCCTTCGCCAGCAGCAATAGAGGAAACATGGGTTCCATGACCGTGGTCATCCATTGCATTATTATCTTCTGTCTGGCCATTTGGACAACAAGGAGACACACATTTACCCCAAGGAGTAAGTTTGGAACAACAATAACACTTTTGCCCAATAACTTTACCGCTATTTAAATCTAAATGATTATAATCAATCCCAGTATCAATCACAGCAATAACAATATCATCTTTAGAATAACTAGCCGAGTCATCCAAATTACCATCTAACCCAAAACCAGTTCTGGCTTTTTGCACTCCAAACCAATAGGTGGCTTTATCTAAAAAGATTTCTACTTTAGCATCGTTTTCAATTTGTTTTACAAAAGGGATTTTAGAAAGAAGATTAATTTGTCCTTTGGTTAAAGTAGTGGCAATGCCTGAGATGCTTTTGTATTGATATTTTATAGAGAAATTGCCAATTTTTGCTTTGACTTTTTCAAATAAGGCCTTAGAAAGAGGTTCTTTGAAAAGAACAATGGTATCAAAAAAAGCCTCATCGGGCTTGTCTTTTAAAATTTCTTCTAAATTATCGAAAATTTTGTTTTTATCTTTATCTATTATTTTTGGTAATTTTTTTTCTTGAGGAATTTTTTTACCCTCTTGAGCTTTGCTTTGAAAGATTTGAAAAGGCCCGCCTTCGCTAAAGCTATGGCGGGTAAACAAGCCAAAACCGATTATTCCACCAATAATTAAAACCAATATCAAAATTTTCAATGTGTTTGGCATTTTAAAATTGTGGTTCATTATTTTATTGAACCTTATTTTTCAATATTTTTCAAGTAAAAACAACCCCGTTCGTTTCTAAACTCAAAAATGGAGCCTTCACACGCCTACGTGTGGGGCGGAATCCCGCACCGTCCGCCGAAGCTTTAGCGAAGGCGGACTGGTGCGTGGATAGAGTTGACTCTATTTTCCTCCTATTACTATATCTTCGTTGCCAGAACAGTCACTGAGGTGCTTTGCTCTCCATAATTCGCTGTCGTGCTTGGGGTACTAATCCTTAACTTAAAGTCGTCCCCTGGCGCACCAGGTGCAACACTCGCAGTTAAAGCTTTGTAAGTAGTGGGGTGTAATGCAGTAAGCGCGCCTAATGTCGGATCCGTCCACAAACCAAACTTGTGCATAAATGTATCTGCGCCTACGCCGGTGTCAGAAAGCGTCCAATTCGTTGAACCTGCCCCCCTAATGTCCAGCTTTACTGTGACATTACTAGCATTTGTTGGAGTAATTACTGAATCTGACG
>CAZRZS010000056.1:0-4243 GCA_964604685.1 uncultured Gammaproteobacteria bacterium | reverse complement strand
AAGAAAATAGTCCATATTTTGTGAAAAAAAGCGCCGATTTATGTACCTTATGCCGCATATCATAACAAAAAATTATTTTTATGTCACATCACCCCAGGTAAATTTTTAAGTAAATTATTCACAATTCACTAATTCACAGATGAAATTTGGGTTTTGAAAATACTAAATTGAAAAATAGCGTAATATAACAAAAATATTTGTTAAGGGCAATATATATATATTAGAATCTTGCCTAATTTAATTAAATAGGGTAATATGCAATTATTATGAATGATGAAGTTGGACAAATTAAGGATAAAATTGATGTGGCTGAACTAGTTGGTGAATATGTTCAACTCAAGCCAGCTGGGGTGAATAAAAAGGGCTTATGCCCCTTTCATAATGAAAAAACCCCCTCTTTTATGGTTAATTCTGAGCATCAGTCTTGGCATTGTTTTGGCTGTAATAAGGGCGGGGATATTTTTACGTTCTTAGAGGAAATAGAGGGCATGGAATTTAAAGAAGCTTTAAAATATTTGGCTGACCGCGCCGGAGTGCAGTTGACTAGTTATCGTTCAGAAGTTGATTCTAGTCAGCGCAATCGGATTAAAGATATTAATAGCGAGGCGGCGCGTTTTTTCCATAGTTTTCTTATGAAAATGGACACGGCCAAGCCAGCCCGTGATTATTTAGCCAAGCGTGGATTAAAAGAAGAAACTATTGAGGAATGGCAGATTGGCTATATCCCCGAACAATGGGAATAACTCACCCAGTATTTGCTTAAAAAGGGATACAGTATAGACGATCTTGCTGCCTCTGGCATCACTATTAAGCGCGAAGGGGCAGATGCCCAATCAGGCAAAGGTTTTTATGATCGTTTTCGTGGTCGGATAATGTTTCCTATTTGGAACGTACAGGGTGAAGTTGTAGGCTTTACTGGCAGGTTATTAGTAGAAAAACCCGACTCTGCCGAAGCTGCGCCGGGCAAGGAAAATTTTACGCCAGGTAAATACATCAATACTCCGCAAACAATTGTTTATGACAAATCGCGGGTGATTTTTGGTCTTAATAAAGCTAAGCAAGCCATCAAAGCTAAAGATTTGATTGTGGTGGTCGAAGGTCAAATGGATGTTATTGCTATTTTTCAAGCAGGCATGAAAAATGTAGTAGCTTCTTCGGGTACGGCTTTGACTGGAGAACAAATAAAAATTCTTAAGCGTTATTCTAAAAATATAAACCTGTCTTTTGATATGGATGAAGCCGGTCAAAATGCGGCTAAACGGGGGATTGATATGGCTTTGCAAGAGGGTATGAATGTTAAAATAATCCGTATTCCGGAAAAAGCTGGCAAGGATCCTGATGAATGTCTGAAAAATAATCCTGGAGTTTGGGAGCAGGCTGTGGTTAATGCCCAAGAAGTCATGCAGTGGTATTTAGAAAAAGTCATCGCGGGCAAGGATTTGACAGACCACCGGCAAAAACAAGCGGTGGTTAATGAGATTCTCCCAGGAATTGCTTTGATTCCCTATGCTGTAGAGCGCGATCATTGGCTAAAAGAGCTGGGGAATAAATTAGATGTAGAGGTGTCTGTATTACGAGATGATTTTAAACGTATTGATCACCAAAAAGCTGTTACCAAAATTGGAATTAATTTTAGCCCAGAACCATGGGTCATATTAGAAAAAGATCGTTTTGCTTTATTAACAGAAAGGCTTTTTAGCTTAGTTCTTAAATATCCTAATTCAACTAAAACCTTGCTGGAAGAAAATTTAGATGAACTCTTGACAGCTGGCCAATATAAGTCTCTTTACCAAGGAATTAAAAAGGAGTATAATATAAAGGAACTGCGTAAAGCAGTAGCCATTGCAGATCAAGAAAATTTAGTTGACATCCTGCTCATGAAAGGGGAATGGGAGTTTTCTATTATGCCTGGAGAGGATGTAAAAAAAGAAATACACAAAATTATTACTGGCTTAAAAGAAGAATGGTTAAAAAAACGTAGGCGAGAATTGCAGACTGAGATTGAAAAAGCAGAAAAAAATGGAGAAGCTGGCAAATTGAAAGAATTAATTGAAGAATTTCAAAATTTCAATAATTAAATATTTTCATGCCGAGAAAGAAAACAGCTTCTCGGGCTAAGCCCAAGAAGAAAACAACTCGGAAAGCAGTTAAAAAAACTGTTAAAAAACATAAAGCAGTCCGCAAGATTGCTCATAAGGCGAAAGCCCATAAAAAATTGACTCGTCAGTCAGCCCGCAAGCCATTAATTCGGGTTAAAAAGACACGAGTTAAAAAAATATTGGCTAAGCGAAAAAAACCAGTTGCCAAGAAGCCTAGTCGATCACCTAAAAAAAACATAAGACAAAAGCCAATTAAGAAAAAATTGGTATTTAAGGTTGCTGATGAAATAATCATTGAACCAACCTCAAGCCAAGTTTGGTATTTAGTAGATAAGGGCAGGGGTCGTGGTTTTGTTACAGAAATGGAGGTTTTGAATATTTTTTCACGAATTGAATATTATTTAGAAATTTATGAAGCTTTTTTAGATATTTTAGATAAAAATGGTGTTTCAATTGTAGAAATACGGGAAGGTCTTTTGGGTAGACAAAATCACCAGGAAAGAAAAGATGTTTTATATGAATTTCAAGGTAAACAGCCAGATGTAGAAGGTGAATTTGATTTAGGATCAATTGCTCAAGATTCTATTCAAATGTATTTACGGGAAATTGGTAAAATTCCTCTCTTAACAGCTGAACAAGAGATTGTTTTAGCTAAAAGAAAAGAAAAAGGCGATAAAGATGCAGAAATTAAGTTAATTCAAGCTAATTTGCGTTTAGTTGTTTCCATTGCCAAGAAATTCGTTGGCAAGCAATTGTCTTTATTAGATTTAATTCAGGAAGGTAATATTGGCTTATTTCGCGCTGTCAAGAAGTTTGATCACAGGAAAGGTTATAAGTTTTCTACTTATGCTACCTGGTGGATTCGTCAAGCTATCACTCGGGCTTTAGCTGATCAATCTCGGACGATTCGCATACCTGTACATATGGTGGAAACGATTAACCGTTTTCAACAAATGAGCCGTAGGCTCTTGCAGGATCTAGGCCGTGATCCTACCCCGGAAGAATTAGCCGCAGAAATGGGTGAAGAATTGGATAAAATTAAGCATATTATTAAAATTTCTCAAGATACAGTTTCCCTGGAAACTTCAGTTGGCGATGACGACGACGATGATTCTTCCTTGTCTGATTTTATTGAAGATGCTAAGACAGTCAGCCCTTCACAGTCAGCTGGCAGAGAACTGCTTAAAGACTATATTCGCGAAGCTATGAAAGATTTGTCGCCACGGGAACAAAAAATTTTGGAAATGCGTTTTGGTTTGGTCGACGGCGTAACTCATACTTTGGAAGAAGTGGGCCGTGAGTTTGATGTCACCCGCGAGCGTATCCGCCAGATTGAGGCCAAGGCTTTAGAAAAGGTGCAGACATTTGGCATAGCGGGGAAATTGAAGGATTATTGATAAAAGGAATAAGGAGTAAGGAATAAGTTAAAAAGAGAGCCAAGATGCTTTCTTTTTTGTACAAATGGGAGTTACGATACTTCCCCGCCTTGAGGGGGTAGCGTAACAACTATATATAAATTAACAAATCTTAATCTTTTCTTAATCTTTTTATCAAGCTTAGAGTGTGGTATAATACGTTTACTTTATTTTTAATTTAAAATTTATGCCTGAACAAACAAAAAGTAGTTTAAGGCTTTACTGGCTTATCTTAATTATTATTTCCGTCCTTTTGGGATGGTATTTTTATACCCAGTATTATGCAGAGGTGGTTGATTGGGGATATGTAGGTAATGGACAAGAAAAGATATTTACCTGGCAAGAGGAATTTAAGATTCCAATTGATCCCAATTTGAATCCAGAAGAACATAAAAAGGTTTATGAGAAAGTACAGGAGCATGTCAATTTTGTTGTTAAATATCCTAGTAAAATGCCTCAAGGTTTTAAATTAGTAGAAGTTGATAGTAATGAAGGGACTAAGATACAAAATAGTGATATTTATTATGGATTAAATAAATTAGTTTACAAAAATAATAATAAAGAAATACAAATTTTAGAAGGGACAGCAGATTTAGGTTTTATACTAAAGGATAGTAAAGAAATATCATTAAATAATGGTAATAAAGCTTTGTTATGGTATTCAAACAATGATTTACAAGGTTTAACGATCTCTAATGATAGTGGGGAAATAGATTATATTATTAGTGG
>CAZRZS010000055.1:0-4244 GCA_964604685.1 uncultured Gammaproteobacteria bacterium | reverse complement strand
CCATAGAAAAACTTGAAATTGTCAAGGAACGCGGCGAGCCCCGCGGGCGAGCCGCACATTACGGGGGCTTTCCTTCGCCGCCGCAGGCGGCGAAAAATGTTCGAACTAATTTCAGTATACGGAGCCGACAAAAATCGCCAATCAGGCGGTTTTTTGGTAGAATGAAAAAATGAAAACGAAAATTTTAATCATTTTAATAGTTTTGATTGGTTTAGGCGTGGGAGGGTTTTTAGTTTATAAAAATATTATTGTTCCTAGAATTGGAGAACAAAAAATCGAAAAAGAGAAAGTTTCTCCGCCGGTTGAAGAAAAAAGAGAGGAAGAAAAAGAAGCTTTAGAAATATCTGAGGAGAAAAAAGAAGAGATTATTCCAGAAAAAGAAATAGTTTCTAAAATTCTTTTTTCTGAAAATTTTGAACAAGGAATTAAAAATTGGAAATTGGAAGATGGTTGGAGTTTAGAGGAAATTGATGGAAATTATGTTTTAAAAGGAGTGGGTCATAAAGGGGCTCGGCTAAAAGAAAAAAGTTGGGATAATTATGTTTTTAAAGCTAAATTTAAGCTAATTCAGGGAGGCATCCATTTTAATTATAGAGTTTGTGAAGGACTGCGTCGATATTTCATTGGAGTTCATAGTGATAAGCTTTCCTTATATAAACAAATTGGTGATGAGTTTAACGACCTTGCAGGTATATGGATACGTCCACATAGCGGTATAGAGTTAAAGAATCAATGGCATGAAATAGAAATTAGAGGATACGAGGATATTATAAATTTTTACCTAGATGGTAAACTTTATGTTGCATATATAGACGAGAACCCTACACCGGCTGGAGGCATTGCTTTTGAGACTTTGGAAGAATCCATTTTCTTAATAGATGATGTGGAAATCAGAGAAAGTAGTATGGAGGATATTGTTACTGAACCAACACCCGAACAAATTTATGGAAGTACATCTGTTCCAGATATTATCCATTCGGGAGATTTGGTGATAAGCGGAAATGAAACAATGATAATCGAAGACGAAATATATTTTCAATATGGCCATATTTACATAAACGACCAAGCTAAACTCATACTAAGAAATTCACAATTAATGATTGGCCCAGGCGAAGTAGTACAAACAGCACATTGTTACATATTTGTTAGTGATAAAGCCTCGCTAGAGATAGAGAATTCCACTGTTTTCCCGGAAAGGATTGGTGGGGCAGTAGTAAGAACCAACGGAAAAGTAAACATTACAAATTCTCCCACTGAATTCCACTTATTAGAAATTTATGAAGGCGCTGATGTAATAATTACAGATTCGGAGGTGGTGGGGCCTTTTGGGGGGCTTATATACATAGGTAGTGGAGGAGATATCAGAATTATTAATTCAACCATTGGCGCACTTGGGTTAACGGTTCCTGCAAATGCGCACTTGGATATAAGCGGGCTAAAATCAGGAGTTTGTTTTGAATCATGGGACGTTCATAATCTGATTCCAGAGGCTGATTATAATCTTGTTGTGGAAAATTCCTGTGTTCTGAAAGATGATTTCACGGGTGAACTTAAGCACGGGCCCTATGAAAGAGGTTGGTTGTTCTTCCCTGACCCAAATGCTCACGTTAGGATATCCAATTCTGAATTAAGAAAAGTATTTATTGACCTGACAAATGAGAATGTGGGATTTGAAAATTTGAGAATAGGAATTCCATCCAGCCTTAAATATCGAGATATCGAGTTAAAAGATGTTACCATGATGGGTCAGTGGCAGTTTACTATAACGGATTCAAATGTAACTATAAGTAATTCTGACTATCTTTTTATACAGCCATTTGGACAATCTACTGTCTCTTTAGTTAATTCGCATATGTGCGAATTCCTTCCAAATGAATTTTTCGGAACTATTATTTTTGATAATAGCACATGGACTACTGCTGGAGAAATAATGGGAGGCTTACCCTATCATTCAATGGAAAATAACTTTTCAATCAAGGGGAGTTTAAAAATTGGCCCAGAACTCAGGAACACTTTAAATTGGAAAGACGCCCAAGTAACAAGAGAATATGATGTGGTGATTAAAGATGAAAATAATAATCCAATTGAAGGAGCTTTAGTTAAAATTGATGGAGAAACTTTCGTGTCAAATAATGCTGGTAAGGTGAAATTCAGCCTAATCTTGAATGAATTCAATTATAATAAGCCAAAAAAGTTAGAAGTATTCGAAGGAAACAATCTCATTGTACAAAAAGAAATAGATTTTTTTACTGAAACCCCTATTATAATAATTAAATAAAGAGCTAGATAAAAATGAAAACAAAAATTTTAATTATTTTAATAATTCTGGTCGGTTTGGGCGTGGGAGGGATTTTTCTCTATAAAAATACTAATAAATCTCTTATGAAGGACTGGCAGAATTGTATTTACTCTGATACTTATGACATTGAACTCATTATGCCCACCGCTTTCGGTCTGCCCGCCCAGTTTGCCTTACTGCCCAATGGCGATATAGCGATTGGGGATTTTGCCAATAACCGCATCATTTTGTTTCATGATAATAAATCTGAAACTGTGGTGGCTGGCGACGTCAACGCCTGGGCGGTGGCGGCGCTTCCGGATGGCCACCTTGCTTATGCAAAAAGCAATGGCAAAGTAATGATTTTTGATTACCAGACGAAACAGGAAGAAAGCTTAGGCAGAATACCGGGAATACCGATACCGGGCGGCCGCTATCCGCAAGCCTTAGCTTCTGATAGGCAGGGTAATGTCTATTTAGCAACCTCGCGGGCCAGCCTTTTTCTTTTTAAAAATGGTCAGGTGGAGAAAATAGTTGATTCTTTGCCATTCCCTAATCCTGATTCTATCCAAATTACCGATATCGCCATTGGGCTTGACGGTACAATATATGTGGCAGGATTTGAAAAGGTTTTTGCCATTGATTCAAGCGGGGTTGTCCAAACCATTGCCGAGGGGCTGAATAACGAACCTGTTTGGTTAGAGGTGGCGCCAGACGGCATGTTGTATATCAATGAATTAAGCCGCGGTTTACAAAGATTTGACCCTAAAACAAAAGAGTTGAGTCAATTAAATGTAAGGTATGGTTTTGGCGATATGCTGGCTTTGAGCGCTGACGAGCTTTTCTTTCATGATTTCCGGGGAACTTTCTATACCTTAAATCTTCGGACCAGTACACTTAATCCTCTTTATACGAATGCCGGTAACAGCCTTGCTTTTGCTGCTGCTACCGATGGCAGCGTGTTTTTTGCCACGCCTGCCCTGGAACCGGTTTTAAAACAGCACATGGTAAAGATAAGTAGCAATGGCGAGCGTGTTGACTTGCGTAATCTTGAGTATGCCACAATCTTCGCCGCTGATGTTGATAACAATAACCGCCTTCATCTTCTGACTGACAGGGGCATTGTGACAGTTGGCCCTGAGGGAGCGATTAAAACAATACCAATAAATATTCAAGGAACCGAATTGAGGGGTTTTGCCGTGGGTCAGGATCGCTGGTATGTGGTCACAACAGATTACAATGAAAAAATCGAGGTGCTGTCTGTGGACGAATCAGGCAAGGTAACATTTCTTCCATTTAGTTTTAGCCGCGACTCTTTTGGGACCAAGGTATACAAAGTTGATGATGCGCGCATTGACATCGCCCCCGATGGTTCACTTGTGCTGATTGTTACAGCCAAGGGTTCTGCCTCGCGGGGCCCCTTCTTTCAACGCGTCTATCGCGTCGCGGCCGATGGAACAAACTTAAAAGAAATTATCCGCCTCGACTCGCCTCGCATCGCCGGCATGGTGGATATTGTGGCTAGTTCCGACAATAAAGTTTTTGTACTGACTAACCGGGGCGAAGCAATGGGTGGTTCTGATTCAATCTATCGAATTGACGAGAACAATAAAGCAACAGAAGCGATTTACATTTGTACTGGTCGCGATCCTAAAAGCATTGACATTGATCCCGCTGGTAATATTTGGTTTAGCGCAACAATTGGTATATTTAAGGCTACAATTCGGTAAATTTTTTTCAGAACCAAGTTCGAATAACACTACCTAGTTTAGCCGGCAGCCAGCACTTGTTTCATTTGCTGAAGCACAACCTCAGGATACTTAAACACCTCTTCCCATCTTAAAGTTCTAAAATCGTCCGCTAGAGCGAGTTAGCTTCAGAAAATCGCCAAGAAGGCGGTTTTTTGGTAGAATTGAAGAAAGTTATGAAAAATAAATTTGGTATTTCTAAAAATGTTTTTGTTTTG
>CAZRZS010000054.1:0-4291 GCA_964604685.1 uncultured Gammaproteobacteria bacterium | reverse complement strand
ATTAGAATTTGCGGAAAAAACTATGCACTTGTCTACGATGTGGTCATCCTGTACAGCAGTCGACCTGGATCTTATTCTAGACACCGCCCACTTCCACGATTATGGTGAGCCATTAAAAGGTAGAGACATAGCTGATCCATTGAAGCAAAAAACAGATGATCTTGACGAATATATTGCTTTCAAGGACTTCATCTCTAACCTGCCTCGGGCTTTATTTCAGAGGTATCAACGTGCTTTCCTGCTCCAATTCTGCTTAGAAAACCCAGAGTGCTTTCCGGTAGAAGCACGTCAAATCATGACTGAACTTCGTCAGATGAAATTTAGAGAAGCTATACTTTTCGAATTCATCGAACATTGGGACTATCGTATCTATGCTGTCGAACAATTTGAAGAAAGAGAAAACGAAGAGACTCTTCGAGAAGTCCTCAACCACTTCGAGCCAACATTCCAACGTTGTAACAAGGTTTTCCCTGATTTTCTCAGTTTTTTCTTAAGCCCTGAAACTTTGGCTTGGGAAAAAAAATTTCTCAAACAATGAAAATGAAAAGGAGGGGCTAAGGAGGGCCCCAACAAAACACATCTCAACAGAGGTGTTTTTTGTTGCTTTTTCTCATATTTCTGTTAAAATATAGTCATGTCCAAAATAATCAACGGCAAAAAAATTGCTGAAAAAATAGAAAAAGACTTGAAAAAGCAAGTCAAAAAACTAAAAGCCAAACCAAAATTGGTTGTAGTTTTAGTTGGTGATGACAAACCATCCCAAATTTATGTCAGACGAAAAAGCGAGGCGGCTAAGCGCGTTGGTATAGATTTTCAACTTTATAAATTCACACAAAACATTACTCAAAAAAAACTTATTCAAGAACTTAAAAATATCCAAAAAAATAATAAACTAAACGGACTAATTGTCCAGCTTCCTTTACCAGCCACTCTAGACACTGATGAAATTCTCAATACCATCAAACCAGAAATTGACGTTGATTGTTTAACTGATACTAATCAAAATAAACTAAAAAATAAAACCAGTTCTTTTCTACCGCCCACCCCCCAAGCTATTTTAAGTATCTTAGAAGAGTTAAAAATTAATCTAAAAGGTAAAACTATTAATATACTCGGTCGGGGCCGCTTGGTAGGCAAGCCATTAGCTCTGATGCTACATGACTCCGGCGCTAAAATTACAATCTGCCACAGCCAAACTACTGACCTGCTTGCTAAATGTCTAGAAGCTGATATTATTATCTCAGCTACTGGCAAACAAAACTTACTTAAGAGCCAAATGATCAAAAAACAAGCCATAATCATTGACGCTGGTTCTAATTTGATTGGCAATAAATTGCAAGGCGATATTGATTATCAAGCTCTGCTGGACAAAGTTGCCTACATTACACCTACTCCCGGCGGCGTTGGCCCTATTACTGTAGCCCACCTCTTAGCTAATACTGTTCTAAGCGCTAAAAGAAAATTTGGTTTATGAAACCAATTATTGTCATTCCCACATATAATGAAAAAGATAATATTAGTAAATTAATTAAGCAAATTTTAAACTTAAAAATTCCCAATTTAGAAATTATTGTCGTGGATGATAATTCCCCTGATGGCACAGCAAAAATAGTAGAGAGACAACAGACAAGAGACAACAGACTGCTTTTGATAAATAGAACAGGCAAACTAGGATTAGGCTCGGCCTACATTACCGGTTTCAAAAAAGCGCTGGAACTTGGCGCAGATTATATTTTTGAAATGGATGCGGATTTTTCCCATGACCCCAATGATATTCCTCGCCTCTTGGCAAAAATTTCAAAAGCTGATTTAGTTATTGGTTCACGCAAAATCCCTGGGGGTAAAATTATTGGCTGGAACTGGTGGCGCAAATTTATGAGCCATGGCGCTATGTGGCTTTCCCGCTTAATTCTTGGTTTAAAAGTACATGACGTGACTGCCGGTTTCCGTTGTTTTAAACGCCAAGTACTGAAAATAATTCCACTTGATGAAATCAAAAGCAATGGTTACGCTTTTCAAGAAGAACTGCTTTACAAAACACAACAAGCTGGTTTTAAAATTATTGAAGTGCCAGTTACTTTTGTTGATAGAACAGCAGGAAAATCAAAATTGAATAAAAAAGATATAGTAGAGTTTTTTATAACGATTTTCAGACTAAAACTACAAAACTAAACCCGTTTCCCAGCGGATTTTTGTTTATTGAAAAGTGATTCTTTGACTTCCTCTTCGGCTCACTTTATTCGCTCAGAGTCCGCTCAGAATGACACACAACTCCTCCATTGTCTCAACTTTAACTAATTTCATTTTAAATTCTTTTCCGTTTGGCAGATTTCTAAAATAATAAAGCAGATGTTTACGAAAGGTTATCAGACTCCCCTCTCCATATCTTGCTAGATGCAACTGTGCATGACGTAACACCACGCGTTTCAGTTCATCAATATTCCCTCCCCTACGAGGGGAGGGCAAGGGTGGGGTTTCGCCACCTATCAAACCCCCTCCTTTCCTCCCCCTCATAGTGGGAGGAAAAAACGAAAAAATCCATGGATTCCCGAGTGCACCCCGCCCAATCATCACGCCATCAGCGCCAGTAATTTCCAAACATTTTTGTATATCTTCGGCAGAATTTATATCGCCATTAGCAATGACTGGAATACTAACCAGTTTTTTCACTTCCGCAATTCTCTGCCAATTAGCTTGGCCTGAATAGCCCTGTTTTTTAGTCCGACCGTGTATAATAATAGCGTCCACGCCGGCCTGTTCCAGCTTGGACGCAAACTCTAAAATCTCTCCATCTTTTGCCCACCCTAGCCGAGTTTTAATGCTCACTGGAAGCCCTAAATTGGCCCTTTTTAGGGCCTTTACTATCTCACAAGCCCTCTGATGGTCTTTGAACAAAGCCGCCCCAGAATTAGCCTTTCCTGCAATCTTGGGCACGGGGCACCCCATATTTATATCAATCCCGTCAGGCACCTTTAATCCCCCACTTGTAGAGGGGGTATGGAGGGGTCTTTTACCACAAATAATTTCTGCCGCTTTGACAATTACTTCAGGCTTACCACCAAATAATTGTATTACAAGCGGTCTTTCAATTTCTTCAAACCTGCACATCTGCAAAGTCTTCTCATTTCCTCTTACAATCGCCTCGGCTGACACCATTTCCCTAAAAATCACAAAATCTTTCCCGCTCACCTCACGGCATACCCGACAAAACGGACTATCAGTCATATCGGCCATGGGAGCCAAAGCGATAATTGGTTTTTGGCCCAAATAGTTCATAAAATTAGAAAGTTTGTAAAGTTCATAAAGTCTTGATTAAACCAGAAAGCATTTTAGAAATTTACAAACTTTAAAAACTTTTAATTAAAGTCAAGCGGACTTTTTATTTCTGCTAAATTATTTCTCGCCACATGCGTATAAATCTGTGTGGTCTGCAACTGCGCATGCCCTAACAGTTCTTGAATATACCGTATATCTGTGCCATTTTCAAGTAAATGCGTGGCAAACGAATGGCGCAACGTATGCGGTGAAACATTTTTTCTCACCCCCGCTCGTCTAGCCGCTTGCGCTACTATTTTTTGAATAGTTTCTTCAGTAAGATGATCCCCTCTTCCATTTGTAAACAACCAGTCATTACTTTGTTTTAATTTTGTCTGAATCACTAACACACTTTTTAATTTTTGTGGCAAAACCACCATTCTATCTTTTCCGCCCTTGCCCTGAAATACACGCAGGAACATTCTATCCAGATCAATATCTCTCATTCTTATATGTGTTAACTCTGACACTCTCACTCCTGTGCCATAAAGCAGGCTGATAATACAATTGTGTTTCGGATTTGTCGTCACAGCGATCATTTTATTTATTTCTTCTTTAGATAAAACCACTGGCAAGTACTTCCCTCTTTTAGGCTGTTTTATATTTAAGAAAAAAGACCTTTTCCAAATTTCTTTATAATAAAATTGTAGAGCATTATAGGCAACTGCAACCGATGAGGCAGATTTGCTTTGTATCAGATAATCTAAATAATTTTTAATATCAGCTGTATTAACCTCTCGTGGATCTTTTTCACAAAAACGCAAAAACTCCTCATTTATCCGGACATAGGATTTAATAGTTTTCGGACTGTAATTTCTAATTCTCAATTCTTGTTCTAAATTTTCCAAAGTATTGCTTTTTAGCATAGATCTTGCTAAAATATATTTAGTTTATAGTCCCCAGGCCTATAGACCATTATTGCAAAATATTATATCATAACTAAGCCAAAAATTCGACTAGTTTGGATAACAATAGT
>CAZRZS010000053.1:0-4367 GCA_964604685.1 uncultured Gammaproteobacteria bacterium | reverse complement strand
AAGCGAGGGGCGAAGCCCCGAGCGAGGCGACTAATTCAATATGGTGGACCCGAGGAGATTCGAACTCCTGACCTTCTGCATGCAAAGCAGACGCTCTACCAATTAAGCTACGGGCCCGTAAATATAAAACTCACGTGGCCGATTATATCACTCCAAACCATTTTTGTCAACCCTTATCCATGTGTACCCATGGTAAAACGCAACTTCATTTCATTCTTTTGGTCATGACGAAGATCTTTAAAAGTCTTTTTAGTCCAAGGATGATTTTTCAGGACTTCTGCCATCCACTGGCCGCCGAGCAAATGTGGCAACATTACATAATTAGCACCAGCTTCATACAAATCATCTAAATACACGGAATAATTAAGATTACCAACAATCAGAGCTTTACTGTTTAGCTTGCGGATATAGCGAATAAGGATAATCTCATCTTCAGGTTCAGGAATGGTCATAATAATCATCTTAGCTTTTTGCAATGGCAAATCTTCTAAAAATTCAATATCCGAAGCATCACCAAAAAAAGCAGGGATATCACGATGGCGCAATTTGGAAATGGCTTCAGGGTTAAAATCAATCACCCCAAACTTAATATTCTTTCCCGCCAAAGCCTCACAAACTTTCCAACCAATACGATGATAACCAATCACCCAAACAGGAAAATCCTTAACTTCATCCTCAACCTGTAATTTTTCATTTTTGCCAAAACGATAAAGCCAAGGACGGAAAAATCCATAGACTTTTTCATTGTAGGTAATGAGATAAGAGGAAATAATAATAGTTACGAGAGCTGTTAAAGTCATAATGGCTAATTCAGGTCCTTGCAAATAGCCAAGCTCTTCACCTTTAAAGACAATAATAAAACCAAACTCGCTAACTTGGGCAGCCGTGATACCTGCCAAAAAAGAATTCCGGCGCGTATAACCCATTTTACGCATGACTAGATAGAGAATCACTGGATCCGCAATAAGGACAAAGACTGCCAATATCACAGCTGGAGTAATCGCCACCCAAATATCTCCCAATTGTAGCTCACTGCCTAAGACAACAAAAAACAAAACAATGAAAAAATCTCGTAGGGGTCGAATACGGCTACTAATTTCAGCTTGATAGACCGAAGCCCCTAAGGAAATACCGGCAATGATGGCACCAATTTCAATACTAAAACCAGCCCAATAGATAAAAGAGGCCACGCCAAAACACCAAGCAATGGTAAAGATAAACAACAACTCACCAGACTTGGCCACACGATCCATGATCCAAGGCAAAAGATATTTAGCCATTAAAAACACTACACCAACTAAAAGCAGACCCTTGCCAGCAATAGTTAAAATCAAACTATACCAAGCATCAGTAGAACCATAGGAAGTATTTAAAAAGATCATAATAACCACGGCAATTACATCTTGGACTAATAAAATACCAACAACATAACGGCCATATAGAGTTTCAATATCACGTTTGTCTGACAACAACTTAATAACAATAATCGTACTGGAAAAAGTAATGGCTACACCAATAAATAAAGAAGTAATTAAACTAAAATCTAGCAACTTCATGATTAGGAAACCAAAGAAAGCTGTAAAAAAGAAATGTATTAAGCTACCAATCAAAACCACCTTGCCTAATTTCTTGATGAAATCAAAATTCAAACTTAAACCAACAATAAATAGTAATAGAACAATACCAAATTTAGCAAAGGTTTCAAAAAACTCTTCCCCGCCATTAACTAAATTCAAAAACAAAGGCCCGACAATAAGACCAGCAATGATGTAAGCCGCAATCAACGGCTGACGCAATAGGCGCATCACAAAAGCAATACTAACAGTAATCCCGAGTATGACAGAAATTTGTAAAAAAATATTGTCCACCATATTTATTATATATTATACCAGAAAAATTAAGTTTTGTCTTTTGCTAATCTATGTTACAATTAAGGAAGCTCTTTCACAGCTAAGGAGGGAAAATGTCCCATTGGTTGCTACTACTCATGTATTGGTTGATCTATACTTTGGCAAGGGGCTAAACTCTGCCCCCGTACCGCATTCGTTGCTACCGGTACGGGGGATGAATGCATTTTTTATAAGTATTTTTAGACTCGTCTCTTAAATATCGCTAGAGCCAATATCCCTAGCTTTTTAAAAAGCGCCAAAACCATTTTACCTCGCGCTTTAGCAAACAAGCCAAACAAAATTGAAGTTAAACCACCAGCAGTGGCAGTGAGATATTTCTCGGCCACTTCTTTTTTATCCTCTTCTTTTTTATTTTCCTTCAAAATCACAAACTCTTCAGCTCTGCCTGTCTTTTCTAAATCTTCTTGCCCACGCGGTAAAATCTGATACTCGCTTTTGGTTTGAGCGACAATGCCAGTGACACTTACAATGTCACCCACTTTATAAATTTTTTTATCTATGCCTGTTCCCTGTTTAAAATATACTCTGACTTCTTCAGTACCATCATCCACATACATATATGAACTTTTAATTTCAGTAATCTCGCCATTCACCCGCACCAGCCAGCCTTCAAGCGGTTCGCCAATTTCAGCAATATCCACCAAGTGAGACTCGGGAGCGCCTGGATGATCAATAATTTTAATATCATTTTTCTCACTTAATTTAACCCGAATATTGCCATAAGCCTCGCTGATTTCTCCGCTAATTTCAACTCTATCGCCCACTCGCAAAATCGGCCAATCTTTTTTATACATATACACCTGTACGCCAGGCGAACCGACAATATAAAAATACTGGGTGGCTAAAACACCGGGTTCAACTGCCACCACGCCAGTGACTGCCACTTGGTCGCCAATACCTTCATCACGCAAGTGTTCCAGAGTCGTGTAAATGGTTGGTTTAATATATTTTGAACGGCTGACTGTGCGGGCACTGACTTTTTCTACAATTGGAGTCATAACATTTGCTTCGCCCGGCGTTAAAGTACTGGTCCAAACCCAATTATCATTTTCATCTTGAATATAAGCGGCGCCTTCAGGCACATCATCATAGTAAACTTCTTTTAAAATCGTGCCCTCGGGATATAACAGGCGGACAGCATCACTAGTATTATTTAAAGCCAAGCCAGTATCTTGTTTGCCAAAAACTAAATATTGACCAGGTTCAATCAAAGTATTGTTCGGGATAGTATAGGCGCGCGAACCGCCTTCTTCATCATCCAATTTCAACCCAGATATATCTATAACTTCAGTTGTCCTATTCACCAGCTCAATAAATTCTGTGGTGTCTGAACCCTCAGGGTTGGGAACAAACTCTGAAATCTCAATTTTATTAACATCAGCTTCGGCTAAATAACCTCCGGCAAAATCTAAACGATTTTTTACAGTAATAATCACTTGCTTGATTGATTCATTGGCACTACTATCTGTGACTGTAAGGGTGATTGTATAAACGCCTTCTTCAGCAAAGCTATATTCAACCACTTCACCAGTAATTTCGTTATCATCACCAAAATTCCAAACAAAAAACATGTCCTCATTATCAGGATCAGTTGTATCAGAAGCATCAAAGACAACTAGCTCGCCCTGGCTTACTTCTGTATCTGTATCAATAACAACAATTGGAGCCACGCTTCGCCCAGTAATAATATTATCTACCTCTGGAGTTGGCTTGGTTGTCCAAGCCCAACTACCATCAGCTTTGCGGGCATAACTTTCAGCCTCACCGGCACTATCAGTATATTTAACCGAATCAACTAAACTACCATTGGAACCATAGAGTTTAACTTCATCACCACCAGTATTATTTAGGGCAATTCCAGTCATAGAACGTTTGAATAAAAACAAGCTCTTGGACTTAATTATCCCCTGAGTGATTTTATACTTACGAGAGGTAGAATCACTTAATTGCCAATCCCGTAAATTGACAGTTTCTGTACCTAAATTTTTCAGTTCGATAAATTCTTCATCCTTATCCGGACCTTCCGGGTTAGGTAAAACTTCATTAATTACTATTTGAGAAGTATTAACTAATTGTTCTATTATTTTACCTTCTTTCGTGAATGCAGAAATAATATTACTTTTCTCCGGCGTAATCGTAGAAGTCAAGACAAAATCATAATAGTCATTATTTGAATCCTGGCCATCAACCTTGCGAGCTAAACTCAAAGGATCTTTGGGTGCCACGGCATTGTCATTAACATTGCCATCATCCCAGGTACCATAGGTTACCCTATCAATCTCTTTGCCATCTGGAGAAAACAAAACTACCATATCTCCCGCATTATTTAAATTACCTTTGGGTTTTTCTATAACATAAAATCCTTTGGCTGAAATATTTCCACTCAAACTTGTTTTGCTTTCACTGCCTTCTTCTATCCACCAACCTGATAAATCAATATTGGCCGAAGTTTTATTA
>CAZRZS010000052.1:0-4481 GCA_964604685.1 uncultured Gammaproteobacteria bacterium | reverse complement strand
ACCACCACTTAATTAAGTGGTGGTTTAGAGTTTTGGGACGGCCCCTAATGGGCGGTTTTTGTTAGGGTGGACAAAATTAAATAAAATTGATATAATATGGCACGTTATGTCTATACTTAAAAAAGTCTTTGGCGATCCTAATGTTATTCAAATTAAGGGTAAAAAGGTGGATGAAATAGTCAAGCCAATTAATGTTTTGGAACCAGAATTCAAGAAATTTACAGATGAGGAGTTAAAAGCCAAGACTATAGAATTTAAAGAGCGTTTAGCCAAGGGTGAGACCTTAGATGATTTGTTGCCCGAAGTTTTTGCCACGGTTCGGGAAGCTTCACGTCGGACCACGGGCATGCGCCATTATGATGTGCAATTAGTGGGTGGAAAGGCTTTGCATGAGGGCAAGATTGCTGAGATGCGTACGGGTGAAGGCAAGACTTTGGTGGCCACTTTACCGGTGTATTTAAATGCTCTAGAAGGCAAGGGTGTACATGTGGTTACAGTTAATGATTATTTAGCCAAGCGTGATGCTGTCTGGATGGGCCAAGTTTATGATTTTTTAGGTTTGACTGTGGGCATTATCCAAAATCAACGCGTCTCATATATTTATGATACTTCGGCTACTGGCGCTAAAGAAGGTGAAAAAGCTGATTCAGAACGTGATGAATTAGGCAGTTTTAAAGTTGAAGAAGAATTTTTACGCGGTTGTTCCCGTCAAGATGCTTATCGTTGTGATATAACTTATGGCACGAATAATGAATATGGTTTTGATTATTTACGCGACAACATGGTGCAGAGCTTGGAAGAGATGGTCATGCGTCCGGGAGATGAGATGCACTATGCTATTGTCGACGAAGTTGACTCTATTTTAGTCGATGAAGCCCGTACTCCTTTGATTATTTCGGCGCCGGCTCAAGAAGCTACCCAGCAATATTATCAATTTGCTAAATTAGTGCGTCAGTTGCAGGAAAATGAAGATTACAACTTGGATGAAAAAATGCGTACGGCTACTTTGTCGGAAAAAGGCATTGCTAAATTTGAACAGTGGTTAAATGTGGAGAACTTGTATGTTGAAGGTGGTATTCGTCTCGTCCATCACATTGAACAAGCTTTACGCGCTGAAGTTTTATTCAAAAAAGATCGGGACTATATCGTTGAAGCTAGTGAAGTCATCATTATTGATGAATTTACCGGCCGTAAAATGCCGGGTCGGCGATATTCCGAAGGCTTGCATCAAGCCATTGAAGCCAAAGAAAATGTGGATATTAAGCGCGAGAGTCAAACTCTAGCGACAATTACTTTTCAAAATCTCTTTCGCATGTATAATAAGCTTTCTGGTATGACTGGTACAGCGGCCACAGAAGCTGAAGAGTTTGTTAAAATTTATGGTTTGGAAGTCATGATAATTCCGACCAATCGCCTTGATAAACGCATTGATCATTCTGATCGTGTATATAAAACAGAAGTGGGAAAATACAAGCAGATAGCTGAGAAGGTTAAGGAATGTCAAACCAAAGGCCAGCCAATGTTGATTGGTACAATTTCTGTGGAGAAAAATGAAGAGTTGAGTGAATATTTGGCTAAACAAGGGATTAAATACGAATTATTAAATGCTAAAAATCATGAACGTGAAGGTGAAATTATTGCCCAGGCTGGCCGTCCTGGCGCCGTGACTTTAGCTACTAATATGGCCGGTCGTGGTGTTGATATTAAATTAGGCGGCAACCCTGTTGATGTTGAGGAAGAGGCCAAAGTCAAAGCTGTCGGCGGTTTGTTTGTCTTGGGTACTGAGCGCCATGAAGCGCGGCGTATTGATAACCAGTTGCGTGGTCGTTCGGCTCGTCAAGGTGATCCTGGCGAAACTCAATTTTTTGTTTCGACTGAAGATGATTTGATGCGGATTTTTGCCGGTGACAGGTTGAAAAATATTATGAGCACTTTGAAAGTACCAGAAGACATGCCCATTGAACAAAAGATGATTACTAAAATGTTGGAAGGCGCGCAGAAAAAAGTGGAAGGTTATCATTTTGACACTCGTAAACATTTATTAGAATATGATGATGTACTCAATCGTCATCGTGAAGTTATTTACAAAAAACGCCGGCAAATTTTAGAATTAAGCAAGAAAGAAGCAAAAATAGTTGCTGTTGATGAGGCCGTGGCAGATGAGAGTAAGGATTTTGATAAAAAATACACTTCCTTAAAGAAAATGATTTTGGATTTGATTGAACAAGAAATTGAATTTGTTGTCTCTTTTCACACCAACACTGAAGACAAAGAAGATTGGAACATGAAGGAGGTCTATGAAACCATGAAGACTATTTTCCCAATGAGCAATGAGGAGAGGGAAGAGTTATTGCACTTTAATCGCAATGGCAATAGTAAATTGGAAGATGTAGAAGTCAGGGATAAGATTGTTAATTTTTTGTTAGACAAAGCCCAGCGTGAATATGATAATTTAGAGGCACAAATTACCCAAGCGGCTCAGAGTGAAAATGAAGGCAAGAAGATGATGCAAGAGATTGAAAAAAATATTTTATTACGCACTATTGATAGTTTGTGGGTGGATCATTTGGTGGCTATTGATTATTTACGTACAGGTATTGGCTTGCGCGGTTATGGCCAGCGGGATCCTTTGGTTGAATATAAGCGCGAGACTTATAATATGTTTAATGAGCTTTTATCCGGCATTCAAAAAGAAGTGGTTTATGCTTTTTACAAAGTCAATATAAGCTTACGACTGGCACCAACCATTATGGCAGCTGACAAGATGGTGATGAAAGGTGCAGCCAAATCGGCTCCTGAAGCTACTTCAATATCAGGTAAAGTTAAGGATGAAGAGGGGCATAAGGTTGGCCGTAACGACCCTTGTCCTTGTGGTAGTGGTAAAAAATTCAAAAAGT
Organism: uncultured Gammaproteobacteria bacterium; assembly: GCA_964604685.1. Classification (GTDB taxonomy): domain Bacteria; phylum Patescibacteriota; class Patescibacteriia; order Magasanikbacterales; family UBA922; genus CAZRZS01. The sequence goes on along the minus strand of CAZRZS010000052.1, from coordinate 1,584 downwards.
GCTGTGGAGTTTGAATGTGCCATCTGTGTGGCGCATTAAAAAGAAATATAATAAATGTTGTGGTAAATAATGCCCTTGACGCCTTTTAACAAATTTAGTACAATACGTGCCATTATTATATGGTAAAAAATAAAGTTAAATATAATTTAAGATCTAAGATTCGCTGGGGCATAATTGGTATTTTTGCTTTAATGCTAATGGCGGGTTTTTTTGATGCTCCTGGTTATGTAAATCAAGGGATTGATAAAATAAATAATCTTGTGCATTTAGGTTTGCCAAATATTCCAGATAAAGAATTTCAACTAGGACTTGATTTGCAAGGCGGAGCTCATTTAATTTATCAAGCTGATGTTTCCGGCATGGCAGAGAGTGATAGAGGCGTTTCGGTTGAAGGCGTCAGGGATGTGATTGAGCGCCGGGTGAATGGCATGGGCGTAGGCGAGCCGATTGTGCAGACTAACAAAGTTGGCCAAGATTATCGGATTATTGTTGAACTGCCAGGTGTTACAGATATTGACCAAGCCATTCGCATGATTGGTGAAACTCCAATTTTAGAATTTAAAGAGGAAAATGATGTACCTCCGCGTGAATTAACTGATGAGGAAAAACAACAATTAGAGGAATATAATGCCGATGCTTTGCAAAGGGCTAATCAAGTTTTGCAAAAAATTAATAATAGTGAAGATTTTACCGGTATAGTCAAGGAATATTCTGAGGATGAGCGCAGTAAAAATAATGATGGTTATATGAATTTTTTACCACGTTTGTCAGCTTATCCAGAGTTATATGCATGGGCAGAGACGGCTGACGAAGGTGTTGTCTCAGGTTTAGTAGATTCTATTGAAGGTTATAATGTGCTCAAGCGTGGGATTGAACAAGCTGGTGATTTGGAAGTTACGGCCTCTCATATTTTAATTTGTTATTTGGGCGCCAGAAACTGTGACGCTCCGATATATAACAAAGCTGAAGCTGAAGCAAAGGCGCAAGAAGTTTATGAACAGGCCAATGCTGATAATTTTGTTCAGTTAGCAGCGGAATATTCCACTGATCCAGGTTCTAAAGATAATGGTGGTGATTTGGGAAGTTTTCCCCGTGGGGCGATGATTTCTGAATTTGAAGAGGCTGCTTTTAATGCTGAAGTCGGCCAGATTGTGGGGCCGATAGAAACTGAGTTTGGCTATCATATTATTTACAAACGTGCTGAAAACATCACGCCAGAGTATGAATTGTGGCGCATTTTAATTAGAACTAAGAAAGAAACTGATATTTTACCTCCTCAAGACCAGTGGAAATTAACTGGTTTATCAGGCAAACAATTAGAACGTTCTGAAGTAGTTAGTGATCCACAAACTGGCGCTGTACAAGTTTCTTTGTCATTTGATAGTGAAGGTAAAGATTTATTTAAGGATATTACTACTAGAAATGTCAGTAAAGCCGTAGCTATTTTTTTGGATGGCCAGCCAATTTCAATTCCAGTTGTTAATGAGCCGATTAACGATGGCCGCGCAGTGATTTCAGGTTCTTTTACTATTCAAGAGGCCCAAATACTTTCGCAGAGATTAAATGCCGGCGCTGTACCTGTGC
>CAZRZS010000051.1:0-4785 GCA_964604685.1 uncultured Gammaproteobacteria bacterium | reverse complement strand
GACAATTGGCCAGCTGGTAGGGGAGCGGGCCAATATTTTTATGGTTACAGATGAAGACCCTTATGAAGAAAACCCTCAAGAGATTATTAAAACTGTTTCAAAAGCAGCTCAAGAGGCTGGTAAAAAACTAGGTGTAGATTTGTTTGAAATTTTAGATCGTAAAGAAGCCATTAACAAAGCCATTGCTTTAGCCAAGACAGGCGATTTAGTTTTAGTAACTGGCAAAGGTTCGGAACAGGCTATGTGTGTTAAGAGCGGTATGATAGCATGGGATGACAGGCAAATAGTCAGAGAAAGTTTAAAGAATAAAAAAATTACTCATTAAAGCAAGTTGTTTCTACTAAGATTTATATTATGTCAATAGAAAAGAAAATTAAATTAAAAGAAAATGAAAGGATTATGACTGTGGTCAGGCGCTATGGTTTAACTTTTTTTTGGTCTTGGCTGGTTATTTTTATTTTCATTGTCACGCCCTTTTTTTTCATGTTCTGGTTGTTTAATCATGATTGGTGGGGCCAAACTTTGTTTATTCTCCCTGTAATTTTAGCTTTGTTTTTGTTAACCCGCACAATTTTTGTTTGGCAAAGAAATGTTTTGATTATTACCTCCCATCGGGTGGTGGATATTAATCAGCGAGGTTTTTTTGAAAAAGAAATTTCCAATGTTTCCTATGATCAGGTGGAAGATGTCCTGGGCCGGATTAAAGGCTTTTGGGGGACGATTTTCCGTTATGGTAATGTGGAGATACAGACTGGAGTGGGAAAGGTGATTTTGATAGTAGATAAAGTTAAACAGCCAGTTTTTGTCCAGCAGGAAATTCAAGAACTGCGGGATCGTTTTATGGCTAAGTATGTTCATGATTATAGCGGGGAAGTGGCTGGTACAATAATTGATCAACTTTATGAATTAGAAGTGGAAGAATTAGAACGAGTAAAAAAAGTTTTAGTAAAACGGCTTAGAAAATTGGTCGATGAAGACTAGTTGTGGTATAATAAAAATATGAAACGCCAAACACAGCCTTGGGTAAGGCGATTTTTTGCATCGCAGATGTTTTTAGTTGTCGCTTTTTTTATTGCTTTAATATTTGCTTTAGGATATGCTCGGGCCTATTATCAGGATTACAAGGTTAGACAGGACATAAAAGCTTTGCAAGAGGAAGTTAAAAATTTAGAAAGCAAAAAAATAGAATCAATGGAGATTCTTAAGTATGTAATTTCACCGGCATTTGTGGAAGAAAAAGCGCGGACAGAGTTAAATATGAAAAAACTTGATGAAAATGTTTTGATTGTTAAAAGCCAGGCCGAATTTGAAACAAAAGCTGAAACATTATCCACAGATACTATGCTCTTGACTAATCCTATAAAATGGTGGTATTATTTCACTCATAAACAACTTAATTTTAATAACTAAATTTATGGACAAAAAATCAGGAATTTCAGGTTTAACTTTTTTTATCTTCGGCATTGTTGGCGCTTTGCTTTTGCTCTTAATTATTAGTTTAGTGATTACTGTCAAAGCGGTGAATAATTTATCAGAAAATAGTTTTGTGTTGAAAACAGCCCAAGTTTTAAATTTACCAGCGGCTAAGGTCAATGATCTTAAAATTAGCTATACTGACTATATTGATGATATCCAGACTTTACGTAAATTTTATGAAGAACCGCCAGAAGGTGTGACTAAACCGACTGATGAACAGGTATCGGATCAAGTAATTAGTCGTTTAGTGGCTAATCGCTTGATTGCTAAACTGGCTGATGAATACAAAGTCAAAGTTATGGATGAAGACCTGGCAGAATTTAAAACTAATCTTTTAACACAGTTTGAAAATGAAGCAGTTGCTCGAGAAGAATTAGAAACTCGCTATGGCTGGAGTCTGGAAAAATATATGGAAAAAGTTGTGAGGCCAATCCTTTTGGAACAAAAATTACAAGAGACTTTTGCTTCAAGTACGGATGAAAGTCTGTCACAATATGGTGAAGAGGAAATTTCCGCTCGCCATATTCTATTTATTGTAGGTGAAGGTGATGATGAAGAAGCTGTCATAGCCAAGGCACAAGGGGTGCTTGATGAAATTAAGGCTGGGGCTGACTTTGCTGAGAAGGCCAAGGAATTTGGTTCAGATTCTACTGCTGAAAAGGGTGGTGATTTAGGTTGGTTTGGTAAAGGACAAATGGTGCCTGAATTTGAAGAAGCAGTTTTTGCCTTAGAACCAGGCCAATTAGGCGAGGAATTAGTCAAAACGCAATTTGGTTATCATATTGTTAAAGTGGATGACAAGCGCATGGCCAAAAACTTTTTTGTCTATATGGATGATATGTTTAAAAAAGCCAAGATAAAAATTTTGATCCCCATACATAATCCCTTTGAGAATTTACTGGTAGAATAATTTAAGCCCCGACTAGTTCGGGGTTTTAAAATGCGGGATTAGTACAATGGTAGTATGTATGCTTCCCAAGCATGAGACGCGAGTTCGATTCTCGTATCCCGCTCAATTATTTTTTTAATTTCTCCCTATGAAGAACCAGCCATTGCTATTTTGCCGAGATTAGAAATTGAATAATGCCACCTTAGCTCAGTTGGCTAGAGCGACACATTCGTAACGTGTAGGTCCTGGGTTCGATTCCCAGAGGTGGCTCAAATCCCCTAGGGGATTTTTTTGTTTTTAAAAATATGATATAATATTCCTGCTATGATAAAATTCAAAGGCGTGTCCAAACAATATACTAAAGACAGTATTGGTTTAGCTGATGTTAATCTTCATATTGAACCCGGCGAATTTGTTTCTGTGGTTGGCCAGAGCGGTACTGGTAAGACTACTTTAGTCAAGCTTTTGATTGCCGAAGAAAGGCCAACTGATGGCGTGATAGAGATTGGTGGTTGGGATATAACCAATATATCATATAATGATATTCCTTTTTTACGGCGGCAAATCGGCGTGGTCTTTCAAGATTTTAAATTATTACCTAAAAAGACTGTTTATGAAAATATTGCTTTTGCTTTGCAAGTAGCTGATATGCCACGGCATCGTATTCATGAAATTGTGCCCAAAGTTTTGGATATTGTTGGTTTAACACACAAAGATGAACGTTATCCACACCAATTGTCTGGTGGGGAACAACAGCGAGTCGTAATTGCCCGAGCTTTAGTACACCGTCCTAAAATTTTAGTGGCTGATGAACCAACCGGTAATTTGGACGCCATTAATACCCAAGAGATTATGGAAATTTTGAAGAAAATTAATGAATTTGGCACGACCATTCTTTTAGTCACTCACAATAAGGACATTGTTAATCAACTACTTAAGCGCGTAGTCACCCTGCATAACGGCAAAATAATTGCCGATAAAAAGGAGGGTAAATATCGTTTGTAATATGCTTCTAGGTTTTTTTAGAGTTACAAAATTTGCTTTGCAAAGTATTAGCCGGAATATTAGTTTGTCATTGATGACAATCCTAATTTTGATTTTAATGTTATTGTCTATCAATACCTTGATTATTATCAATATTTTGACTGATGAGGCAGTTAAATCAGTTAAGGACCAAATTGATGTCAGTATATATTTTGCCCATGACGCCAGCCAAATACAAATTGATGAGGTCAAGTCCTATGTGGATTCTTTCCCTGAAGTTGTGGAAATTGAATATCTGACTGAAGATGAAGTTTTGGCCCAATTTCGTGAGCAGTATAAGGACAATACTGAGATTATTGCTTCTTTGGAAGAGTTAGATGAAAATCCTTTAGGACCAACTATGATTGTGACTACACGCGAGCCAAAAGATTATGAAAAGGTAATTGCCGCTTTAGTCGTGCCGGAATATGAGAATATTATTGAAGCTAAGACTTTTGGCGACACTGAAAAGGCCATTGAACGGATTCATATAATTACTACTCAAGTTGAAAGATTTACCATTGCCATCAGCATTCTCTTTGCCATTATTGCCTTTTTAATTATTTTTAATACAATTAGAATAGCCATCTATACTCATCGCATGGAAATCAGTATTAAGAAGTTGGTGGGGGCCAATAATTGGTTTGTCCGTGGCCCTTATTTAATTGAAGCTTTAGTTTTTTCTTTTTTGAGTGTTTTAATTACCTATGGCCTGGTTATATTAGCATTACATTTACTTGACCCTTATATCACCATCGTCTTTGGCGAAGCAAATATCTTGACAAATTACTATAATTCCAGTATACTCTCGCTGCTAGGAATCCAGTTTTTGGCAGTTTTGTTTCTTACAGTTTTTTCTAGCTTGCTGGCTATGCGCAAGCATTTGCGGGTCTGATTCGGGGATCGTTTAACGGTAGGACTCTAGGTTTTCCTGCCTCTACCTATCGGCAGACAGGTGCCGGCAGGCAGGGGTCCTAGCTAACAAGTTTTATGAAATATTTTGTTTACGTCTTAGCTAGTGAAAAAAAGAAAAATTGGTATTACGTAGGGAGTACATCAGACTTAAAACAAAGATTCAAAGAACACACACTTGGTAAAACACAATCAACAAAAGGTTTTAGACCATTGAGAATAATTTATAGTGAAGAGTATATTTCAAGAGAGGAAGCCGTTAATAGGGAAAAATATTTAAAATCAGGATTTGGTAGAGAAGAAAAGAAAAATATTATACAAAATTCGGGGATCGTCTAACGGTAGGACTCTAGGTTTTGGTCCTAGGTATCCAGGTTCGAATCCTGGTCCCCGAGCAAAGAAGAACAGGCGCTCGTTCGCGCGACAATTTCGGCATAAGGTACATAAATCGGCGCTTTTTTTCACAAAATATGGACTATTTTCTT
>CAZRZS010000050.1:0-4888 GCA_964604685.1 uncultured Gammaproteobacteria bacterium | reverse complement strand
AGTGTGGGGGCAAACTATATGGAAGCAGATTGCGCTGAATCAAAAAAGGATTTTAAGCATAAAATTAGTATATGCAAGAAAGAGGCTAAAGAATCAACACATTGGCTTCATATGGTCGCGGTGGCTAATGATAATCGAGTTGATGAGTGTAGAAAACTTTGGAAAGAAGCACATGAATTGACTTTAATTTTTTCTAGTATTATCAATAAATGTTAATTTGAAGTTTGATTTTTGAAATTGGTTGGAAATTTGTTATTGGAAATTTGAAATTATAAATATAAATTTATGCACAGAAAACATTTAGAAAAATTTATAAAAATTTTGATTGGCGCGACTTTTTTTGTGCCGTTAATTGTTTTGCCATCATCATACATTTTTCCTTTCATTGTGCCCAAAATTATTTGGTTTAGAAGTTTGAGTCTACTAATGCTAGGGTGTTATATTTTGTTGTTGGCTGTTAATTGGCAAGAATACAAAATTAAATTAACCGCCCTAAATATTGCCGTTGGTTTATTTTTTATTAGTTTTTCCATTTCCACTTTTGTTGGCGTGGATTGGTATCGTAGTTTTTGGGATAATCATGAGCGCATGCTGGGGTTATTTACGATTTTTCATTATATAATTTATTATTTTGTTATTACTTCTGTGGTGCGAGAGTGGCGGGATTGGAAGTGGTTGTTGCGAACATTTTTGTTGGCCGGCGGCATAGTGATGTTGATTGGTGTGTTGCAAAAGTTTGTAAATCCGGAGCTGTTGCTAAATAGGGGATCGGGACGAGTATCTGCCACTTTAGGCAATTCTATTTATTACAGCGGTTATGGCTTATTTTTGATGTTTATTGGCTATTTATTGGCAATTAAAGAAAATCCTAAATTGAAAAATTTTTGGTTTTGGTATGCGGCAGTTGGCGGTTTTTTTGGGTTTTTGGGAATATTTCTTGGCGGAACCAGAGGGGCGATGCTGGGTTTAATTGCCGGCTTGGGTGTTTTAGCTATTAGTTATTTGATGACTATTCGCGGACATCAAAAAACCAGAATTTTAATTTTTTCTGGCTTGGCGCTCTTGGTTTTGTTAGGCAGTATTTTATTTGTTTTTCGTCAGAGTGATTTTGCCAGAAATATTCCGGGGGTAGGCAGATTAGTCAATGCTTCGTTATTTGAAGGCACTGGCGCGACTCGTTTAATGGCTTGGGGTATAGCTATAGATGCTTGGCAGGAAAAACCGATTTTCGGTTGGGGTCCGAATAATTATTATTACGCCTTTAATAAATATTATAATCCCAAATTTTTAGAGCATGGCTGGGGAGAGACTTGGTTTGACAATGCTCATAGCGTGGTCATGAATACTTTGGCCGTGCAGGGAACTTTTGGAATTTTGACCTATTTCGGCATGTTGGGAGCAGTGATTTTTATGCTTTGGCGAGGTTGGAAAAAAAGTGGACTTGAGGCGCATGTGGTAGCGATTGGCAGTGCTTTTATTGTGGCTAATCTAGTTGCCAAAGCCCTGGTGTTTGATGATCCGACTTCATATTTATATTTTTTCTTTTTCTTGGCGTTTATCAATACACGGATTACGAATAATGCGACACGGATTACGAATAATGCGGATTTACGGATTACGGATAAGGATAAGATGACTAAAAATATTTCAACAGGTTTAGCAGTAACAGTGGGCTTAGTGATTTTATTATTACTTTATTCTACTAATATCAATCCGGCGCGAGCTAATCAGGCCAGTTTACAGGCGATTAAGGTTTTGGGTGATAATCCGCAAACAGCCGAGGAAATTTATTTGGCGGCCAGTAATATCCCCTCGCCCCATATTGACGACATCCGCAATGACTATAGCCGTTATACCGCTGAATTAGCCGGTCAATTGTTAAAAAATAAAAAAACCGCTGAGGCCGGTAAAATAGTGGAGTTGGCCATAGGCGAATTGCAAAAAAATTTGGATTTGCATCCTTTGGATATTAGGGTTCATATTCAGTTGACGCAGTTATATTTTTTGCAGGCGCAAATCAAACAAGATGTGATTTTTATAATAGAAGCTGAAAAATTAATAGAACAAGCACTGCAATTATCCCCTCGTCGTCAACAAATTCAATATACTTTGTCCAGTATAAAACTGCAATTGAATAAACCAAAGGAGGCAATTCAACTATTGCAAGATAGTATTGATAATAATCCGCGCATCTCTGAAGGGTGGACAAGGTTGATGGAAACGTATATTAGGACAGGTAAAAAAGCAGAGGCCAAAGAAAAAATATTAGAAGCGGAAAATATTGGAGTCATATTTAGTGATGAGGATAGAGTTTTCTTAAATGATTTATTTGGTATAGCAAATGAATAATTTTTTTATGAGCCCAGAAGTTTCTGTTTTAATGTCAGTTTATAATGGAGAAAAATATTTAATGGAAGCCGTTCAAAGTGTTTTGCGGCAAACTTTTTCAGATTTTGAATTTATTATTATAGACGATGCTTCAGTTGACAGCAGTTCGCAAATCTTAACTGATTTTGCAAAATTAGATCAACGTTTTAAAATTATAACAAATAAAAAAAATTTAGGTCTGACAAAATCTTTGAATATTGGCTTAAAAAATTGTCAAGGCAAGTATGTTGCTCGTTTGGATGCCGATGATGTCTGTGAGCCAGAAAGATTAGAAAAGCAATTTTATTTTATGAAAAATAATCAAGCGGTTGTTTTGTGTGGTACGCAGGGATTTTATTTAGACGAAAAAAGTAATAAAATTGGCCAAAAAAATTTACCAACAAATTATCAAGAAATAAAAAGCAAATTATTATTTAATAATCAATTTATTCATAGTAGTTTGTTTTTTAAAAAAGAGATGGTAGAAAGAGAGGGACTATACAATGAATATTTTCAGACAAGCCAAGATTATGAATTAATTTTGCGTTTGGCTTGTAAATATCCGGTGGCCAATTTATCCGAGCGTTTAGTTGGCTGGCGTGTAGGTAAAAATTCTTTATCCTGGACATCAAAGAAGCAAGAATGGGATGCGATTCGTGCTCGCTATTGGGCCATAAGTAAGTATGGTTATGCCAAGATACAGGGAATATTAAATATGGTTTTACGTTTAGTTTATTTACTTTTACCCCAAAGTTTAAAGCGGCAGAGATATGAAAATTAGTTTTATCATTCCTACAATTGATCGTTCTCAAGAACTGCAAAGGTTGTTGCAGTCTTTTTTAAAACAAACCAGACAGCCAGATGAGATTATAGTGGTTGAACAGGGGACAGGGACAGCAGAAAAAATGATTGCTGATTTTGCCGATTTACAAATTAATTATTTTAAAGTTGATTTTAAATCACTAACCAAAGCGCGCAATTTTGCTCTTAAAAAAACTTCAGGTGAGATAATCAGCTTTTTAGATGATGATATTGTTTTAGAACCAAATTATGTGGAAAAGCTGGTAGAGTTTTTTGATAAACATCCCCAAGCCTTGGGTGTTCAGGGTTTGATAACTAATTTCGCCGAAGGTCACCGACAGAAAGTTGGTGGGAGCAAGTTGGTATACAAGATATATAATATTTTTGCCAAGATATTTTTATTAAATAATTCCAGTGATAAAAATAAATTATTAATATCAGGCCGTAACCAATATGCTAGTCAAGTAGCTAGTTTGGAAAATTGTCAGTGGTTAAGTGGTATTGGCAATTATCGTCGCCAGGTTTTTTCAGAGTTTGCTTTTGATGAAAATTTACAAGGCTATGCTTTAGGCGAAGACAAATTATTTTCTTATCCAATTTTTGAGAAGTATCCCCATAGTCTGTATTTAGATCCTAAGATTAAATGCGAACATCATCATGCTAGTTATGGCCGTCCACAAGGGAAAGATTGGGTAGAGATGAAAATAAATTATACATATTATCTGTGGCAGAAATTGTTTAAAAGTAAGGGTTTTTTGGCTTATCTTAGCTATTTTTGGGCTAATTTGGGGGACTTAATAATTGTTTTTATTTCCGTTATTTTACGGGAGAATAAGTTTAAATTTTGGTGGTGGCATGTTTGCGGATATATGAAAGTATTGCTGTATTTTTTGAAAAAATCAAAATCTACTTTATTTAATATGTAATAATATAACTATGGCAATCAAACAAGGAATATCAACTATCGTTTTTCTTATACCATACTTTGGTAAAGCATTACCGGCTTGGTTTGATATTTTTTTGGCCACCTGTCGTTTTCAAAAAGGGATTGATTGGATTTTTTTCACAGATTGTCCTGTGCAGGATGAGTTTAATAGAGACAATGTTAAATTTGTCAGGATGACTATTAATGAGTTTCAAATTTTGGCTGAAAAAGAAATGGGATATACTTTTCCGATTTGTTTGAGTAATAGAAATGCTGTCAAAATTTGCGATCTTAAGCCAATGTACGGAGTGATTTTTTCTAAATATACGGCAGGATATGATTTTTGGGGTTTTTCTGATATTGATGTGATTTTTGGTGATATCCGTCATTTTGTTACCGAAGAAGATTTACAGTCAAATGATATTTTCACCTCAAAGTCGCGTGGTATTGCAGGTCATTTTTGTATTTTGAAGAATAATGAAATGATCCGTCACCTTTATAGTGTCACAGATGAGTATAAGTCGGTTTTAGCGACAAAACGATTAGTGTGTTATGATGAGCGTGGTTTCACGCAATTGCTTCTTACAGAAGGGCAATCGCGCGGAGTGCGAGTATTATTTAAGTCTCTAGTGGCGCCTTATGGAAATTATCTTTGGGAAAATGGAAAACTTTGGAGTCAGGTAAATAATCAGGTAGATAATAAAGAGCGAGGGGGGGGCTTTGGAGATGGGCATCGTGTTGAATGGATGTACGCGCATTATTATGGAAAACGTAAGAAGTATTTATTGACCAGTC
>CAZRZS010000049.1:0-4899 GCA_964604685.1 uncultured Gammaproteobacteria bacterium | reverse complement strand
TCTTTTTGACATATATATTTCAACAAGAGACAAAATACATGAATTAATATACAAGTACAAGTAGTTGTATGTTATTATCTGTATCTTGTAGCTTGTTTTTAGTGGTTCTAGCCCTTAGGGTGGCCCAAGGTCCCACCTAAATAAAAAGTGCATCCATGATACACTTTTTTAATATTTTTGTCAAGATGGCTTATCTTGTATCAATCCAAATTTGTTCACAGTAGTATTTGCGGTTCTTTTGATCGAAATAAGAAGGGCAACTGGCAGTAGTATCATTATTAGGGAAACAAATTACTTCACCATTGGTATTGTAGAGAGTATTATAGCAGTCAATACAGCCAGCTGATTGGTAATAGACGACAGTGGTGCCATAAATACATTTTTCCACAAAAGCTGCTGGCTCATTAGCTGGTTCAGAAGTAATTAAATCAGTGAGAATCGGTAACCAGTCTGGTAGGCTAATTTCTGTTGGAGCATCTTCAATAATCTCAGTTTTTTCTTGGTTTGTTTCTATATAATTTATAGTTGTTTCTTCTTCTTTAATACAAGGACCAGTGTAAATAATAACAGCTTTTTGTTTTTGGGCAATACATTGGTTAGTAAAAGTTATGTTATTTTCAGTACAAACTGGTTCATAAGTTTGTGGACAGTTTTCGTATTCATCATTGCTGGCGTCTGGGTAGTATAATTTACTGCCTTGGCCTAATTTACAAGTACCCTGCATAAATTCTTGGGCAACACATTCGGTCGTATCTGGGAAGCGACAATAAGCCTTAGAACTTTGGCTGGTTTTATCAAAACGAATAATTAATTCATAGCTTTGTGATTCACAATAAGCATAGGCCGGATTTTGGTTTTTGCTTAGAGGCAATTGTTTGACTGTTTGTGGCTGTTCAGTTGTTTTATCAGGGCTGGGCTGATTGGATTGAATAGTTGTCTTATCATTACCACAGCCAGTTAAAAAAAATGGGCTGAGAAGTAAAATGGTAAATAAGAGAATTTTTTTCATATTATTTTTTGGCCTGAGTAACCTCATTAATTATTTGGCAGTTTATAAAGCCTTGTATATTATCAACTGTAGTGCTGAAAATCCGCTGTAAAGATTCTGTACTATTAAAAGCATTATGTGGAGTAATGATAGTGTTTGGATGGTCAATAATAATGTTAGTCATGAGATTGATTTTAACAGTTGTTTTGTTAATAGTTTTGGAAAATAGTTTTTCCGGATGTGCTAAAAGTTCTTCACTTTCCAAAACATCTAAACCAGCACCAGCTACTTTGTTAGAAGTTAAACCCCAAACTAAAGCTTCGGAATCAATCAATTCACCTCGGGCTGTATTGATAAGGTAAACGCCTTTTTTCATTTTTTTTATGGCTTTTTTGTCTATAAGGTGTTTAGTTTCAGGAAATAAGGGGACATGGAGAGAGATAATATCAGATTGTTTACAAAGATAATTAAAATCAACATATTTAAACTGATGCTCTTTTTGTAATTTCTTTTTGGGAAAGGCATCATAGGCGATAATTTTAGCTTCAAAACCTTGGAGCATGTCAATTAGGTGAATACCAATGTGGCCAGTGCCAATAATACCAATGGTGTGATTTTTTAAATCAAAGCCACGCAAGCCATGATAGTCAAACTCACCTTCCTTAACTCGTTTAGCAGAACGGTAGAGTTTGCGTGACAAAGCCAGCATTAGAGCCAAAGCATGTTGGGCCACAGTGTTTTCACCATAAGTGGGGACATTGCAAACTGGGATTTTTCTTTTTTTGGCTTCTTTACAATCTATATGATTGTAGCCGGTGGACATAGTGACAATTAATTTCAATTTAGGCAATTTTACCATCATTTTTTTATCCACGCGCGAATCTACAAACACGCCTAGAACTTCAGTGTTTTTGTCTAATTTTTCCAGTACTAAAGGCTGTTCAGAGATTTTAAGTTTATGATTTTTTAATTGTTTGCGTAAATATGGCTTCATGTCAGGCATGACGCCATAGAAAGCGCAGTTGAGTTTTTTAGCGGGCATATTTATTATTTTTTTTCTTTTATATTAGGTTGGAATTAATTATGGGTATTATATCACAATTAAAACCAGCCCGTAAGGGCTGCGTTGTAGATACAAATAAATGTTACCGAAAACTATCGTGTAGATAATAAATCGGTTACCATAGTGATCATATGAATATGATCACTATGGTAACCGATTTATTATTATCTACTGCGTCCACCTCTCTAAACCTCCAAGTGTCAAAAGATCAAAAACCAAAAGTGTTAAAAAATCAAAGTATTACTTGCGGATGCGAAAGACGATCTCGTTGTCAGGATTCCACTTGCAAGTCGGCCCCGCCCAAAAGTTGCGCAGACACAGCTCATCGCCATAGCGATCGAGCAAGAAGACGCGCGGACTACCATTAGAATCGGTAATTTGCTTCATGGCAATACATAAATATTCGTCCGAGGGTTGGTCGGTATATTGCAAACGGTACTGTGGGCCGACTTCAGCAGGGCATAATTCCAAACCCAGTTCTTCGGCTTTTCTGTAAATGTTTTCCGTAGTCGGATTTTGTAAATTAAAATCTCGCACTTTTAATCTCACCAAATCAGCGGGTTCAGGTTTTTCAGCAGTGGTAAAATCTTTGCTATTTAACATTGGTTGCGCATAACTATAAATTTGGATTTTTTGTCTTTTCATTTCCGCTTGTAATTCTTTTTTTGTTTGTCCACCAATGTCAATCATGTTTCGGACAATTCTCCCTTCGGGGAAAGTGGTATAAAGATGTTCAAGATGTTTTAATTGTTGAAAGATGTTAGGAAATAACGGGCCAACATAGACTTTAGTGTTTTCGGTTATTTCATTTTGTCCCCAAGCGATTTGATTTGCCTCACAATCAAAAACAAGTGGTGCGTCAGCTTTGGGGTCGCGTGTTTCTCGTATTTCCTGTATACGCGGGTCTTTTTGGTAGCCAAAACCTTGAATCGCAGAATCTATTTCATATAAAAACACTAAATCTGTTCTGTTTAATTCTTCTTTCTTTTGTATTTTATTCTCAATCATGGTTAATTGTTTCATGTCTTGATTTTTCTTTTCATACAATTTGCCGTCAGGAAATTCAGCCAGTTTGTCTTGCACTACTTTGCCAATATGCGGGTCAAGATTTTGGTCTGGTCCCACACCTCTAACTTCGGCAATACTACCCTCCTGCATGCGAATAGCGGCGCGGGGCACTGTGGGTTTGCCTTTGGGGTCAAGAGAATAAAAAACATAAAAATCTCCAGCATCTAATTGGGTGCGGGCAGTGGATTCGCCAGCTGTGCACCAGCCCGTGCCGTGTCCTTGAAGCGATTGGAATAGAGCGGTGTGGTCTGAACCTTGCGGAAATTTTATCCACTTTCCAGTGGTATCTGCCAATTGTTCCGGTGAAGCGGGAGTGACTTTTTCAATGGCCCAGGCGTAAAGTTTGGCAAAACTTTCGCCTTGTAAAAGTTGTTCAAATTGTTTTCGGTCGTCTTCTTCCATTGACTCTAAATCCACCCCTTTACCGCTATATTTCTTTTCCATGGCATCTAAAACATAAGCCAAGGCTTCGCGGTCAAGGTCGGGAAAGGGTTTTACTGTGTCTTTTCTTCTTTTGCCAAATTGTTTTTTCTCTTTGTCGTATTCACCCATGCCAAGGATACTTCTAACTGCCCAGTATTTAAGCCAGTCAGGATAAGTGGCATCTGGCGAAGCTAAATAGTCCACCCAATTGTCTAAACTGCTTTTTTGGTCAGTAATAATTACTTCGGTTAATTGTCTTCTGGTTTCTTGATTAATTTTTACATCACCATGTCCTTGCTCGCGAGCTAAACGGCGTTGGGTATTAAAATATGCTTCGGGTATTTCATCGGGCTTAATGACGTTTTTGTCATACAGTGTTTGTTTAAACCGCCCCAGCTTTTCTTCACGGCGGTGTGAGTCGGACGGGTCTAAACTTTCACGAAGATAATCCAAATAATTTTGGATTCGGTCTTCTGGTCTTTCTGGCACGCGTTCACCTGTTTGAACTTTGGTGCGTTCGGCGATTCTCGCGACTTCTTCGCTCGCGCCTAAATTCTGATAAATTTTTTTAAGAAATAAAGGATTGCGTTCGGACATATTTAATATTAAGTTTATAGTATTATCTGTAAGAATTAACAGCGTTGTTCCTATAATAAAAGCATACCAAAAATGGCATGCTTTTACAAGTGAGATTTACGTAGCGTCGTGTTGGGGTTTATGTCCCCTATCAAAATATAGTTAGTTAGAGGCTATTTGACATTCTTTTTTAGGATTGGTATAATGTATCTATTATGAGTGAAGAAATAATAAAAAAATTACAAGAGCACGATCAAAAGTTTGATACTATTTCTAAAAAGTTGGGCGAACACGATGATCAACTTGATTCTATTGCTCGCACTGTTGTTAATCACACAGAGCGACTGAAGCGTATAGAAGAGAATATGGCAACGAAGTCAAACATTCATGAAATAACAAACACTCTTGATGTCCTAGTTAAACTTGCTCAAAAGAAAGATCAAGAACTTACATTCATGGGCAAGAGAGTTAGACGTGTCGAAGATGATGTAAAACAAATCAAGCCGCTCGTCAGATTAACCACATAAAACTTAAAAAATACAAAACACTCTCATTAAAAAGAGTGTTTTTTTATCTTCAAAATATAGTATGCTTTTACAAGTGAGATCTACGTAGCGTCGTGTTGGGGTTTATGTCCCCGTCGCCTAATCTGTGGTTTCCAAGTTTAAGTTTTTTTTAAGCGAATAAATTGGTTGGGATATTATTCCCGAATAACACACGAACCTGATCCCGCCAAGAAGGCGGGGTTGAGTTATCCACAGAAAATGTGTTGACGGGGATA
>CAZRZS010000048.1:0-4900 GCA_964604685.1 uncultured Gammaproteobacteria bacterium | reverse complement strand
GATAAAAAGACCAAAGAAATTAAAGGCACTCGTATTTTTGGGCCAGTAGCTCGAGAACTACGTATCCGGGGTTTTCAAAAAATTATTTCCCTAGCTCCTGAAGTATTGTAATATGACTATTAAAACAGGCGACAAAGTAAAAGTATTAGTTGGCAAAGATCGTGGCAAGACAGGTAAAGTCATGCAGATTTTGCAAAATAAGAATAATAAACAGACCTATGTCGTGGTGGAAAATATTAATGTGTTAAAAAAGCACATGCGGCCGCGCCGCCAAGGTGAGAAGGGGCAGATAATTGAGCTGTCGGCGCCTTTGCATATTAGCAATGTGATGTTACTTGATCCTAAGTCTGGTAAGCCGACTCGGGTTGGCCATAAGATTGAAGGCAAAGAAAAAAAGCGTGTTGCTAAGATTTCTGGAGAATATATAGATTAAATATATGGAATCAAGATTGTACAAATTATATAAAGACCAAGTTGTGCCAGCCATGAAAGAAGAGTTTGACTATAAAAATATCATGGAAGTGCCTAAAATTTTGAAGGTAATAATTAATGTTGGCTATGGTCGCAATCGTGGCGATGCTGGTTTTGTAGAGAATATAAACAAGACATTGTTGGCAATTACAGGTCAAAAGCCAATAGCTAACAAAGCCAAGAAATCTATTTCTAATTTTAAGATTCGAGAAGGCATGGATGTGGGTGTTTCAGTTACTTTACGCGGCAAGCGCATGTATGATTTTATTGACAAGCTGGTTAGTATTACTTTGCCTCGAGTGCGTGACTTTCGCGGTATTTCTCCTAAGGCTTTTGATCGTCAAGGCAATTATACTATCGGCCTGTCAGAACATATTGCGTTTCCTGAAATTAAGTCTGATGCTGTAGAAAAAATACACGGTTTGCAGATTATAATTACGACTAATGCTAAAAACAAAGAAGAAGGCTTTAGCCTATTAGACAAACTTGGTTTCCCCTTTAAAAAGACATAATTATGGCTACACAAGCACAAATTCAAAAATCTAGTAAAAAGCCAAAATATAGTACGCGTTTAGTTCGCCGTTGCTGGAAATGTGGTCGTAAGCGTGGTTATATGCGTAAATTTGGTTTATGTCGGATTTGTTTTAGAGAGTTAGCCAATGAAGGCAAATTGCCTGGTGTGCGTAAATCAAGTTGGTAATTAATTATAAAAATATTATGATGACCGATCCTATTGCTGACATGTTAACAAGAATTCGCAATGCTCAATTATCTCATAAGGGTCAAGTTGAGATACCCTTTTCTAAAGTTAAGAAAGCCATTGCTGAGATTTTGCATCAAGAGGGATATATTGGCAAAATCCAAGAAACTGGCAATCAGACCAAGCTCTTGATAATTGAATTAAAATACAATGGCAAACAGCCAGCCATTCAGTCTTTACAGCGGGAAAGCAAGCCTGGCCATCGTAAATATTCTCCAGCGGGAGAATTACCACGCATTTTGAATGATTATGGCGTGGCTGTACTTTCCACATCCCAAGGTTTAATGACTAATAAGAAAGCTCGTGAATTAGGTATTGGCGGTGAGATTATTTGTTCAGTATATTAAATATATGTCTAGAATTGGCAAGCAAGCAATTAAAATTCCCCAAGATGTGACCATTATAGTTAAAAATGGCCAAATTGAAGTTAAGGGACCTAAGGGCCAGTTAATGCGAGTTTTAGAGCCACGGGTTAAGGTAAATTTGGCAGATAATGTTGTCACCGTTGATGTAGATAAGAAAGAAGATAAAGAAGAGCGTTCCCTCTGGGGTACTTTTGCTTCTCATATTAAAAATATGATGATAGGTGTTTCCGAAGGTTTTAAAAAACAATTAGAAATTAATGGCGTTGGTTACAAAGTTGCCTTGCAGGGCAAAGATTTGAAATTAGAAGTTGGTTTTTCCCACTCAGTTATTTATGATATTCCTGAAGGTATTCAAGCTATCGTTGAAAAGAATCTAATTACCATTGAGGGGGTTGATAAAGAACTAGTGGGCAAGGTAGCTTCAGAAATTAGAGCCATTCGCAAGCCTGAACCATATAAAGGTAAAGGTATTAAATATATAGATGAAATCATCCGTCGTAAAGCTGGTAAAGCAGCTAAGAGCGGTGAATAATTATATGGATAAAAGATTAATTACAAGTAGACAAAGACGTGCCCGTCGCCAAATTCGCGTTCGAACTAAAGTTTCAGGCACGGCTAAGCATCCTCGTCTTAATGTTTATCGCAGTTTGACTGGTATTTATGCCCAGTTAATTAATGATGAGAAGAGTCAGACTTTGATAGCTGTACATAGCAAAAAAATTGGCAAGGGTGAAATTGGCGAATACAAAGGTAAAGAAGCAGTCGCTTACTTGGTTGGTAAAGAATTGGCTAAGCAAGCTCAAGAAAAAAAGATTAAAAAAGTTGTTTTTGATCGCGCTGGTTACAGATACCATGGCCGGGTAAAGGCTTTGGCAACTGGGGCCAGAGAAGGTGGTCTAGAATTTTAATAAACTCCTATGGCATTTAAACGCAAGGGCAAACCTAAATTTAAAAGAGAAAAACCTGAATTTGACCAGCAAATTGCTGATTTAGCGCGCGTCACTCGTGTGACCAAAGGCGGTAAGCAGTTAAGTTTTCGAGCCATGGTATTGATTGGTGATCACCGTGGCCGAGTTGGTTATGGCGTGGCTAAAGGTAAAGATGTACAAATTTCTGTAGAAAAAGCGGTTAATCAGGCTAAGAAACAAATGATTTCTGTGCCTTTGCATAAAGAAACTATTCCCCATCGAGTAGAAGCCAAGGTTAAGGCAGCTAAAGTAATGATGAAGCCAGCCCCTAAAGGTTCTGGTATTATAGCTGGCGGAGCTGTGCGTACTGTTTTAGAAATGGCTGGAGTGCCTAATGTTTCAGCTAAAATGACTGGCAAGACAGGCAATAAGATGAATAATATTAAAGCAGCTTTTAAAGCTTTGCAAAGTTTTAAGGTTAAGGCTAAGAAAATTGAAAAACAACCAGTTAAGCAGATAGAGAAGCTAGATGAAAAAATAGAGACAATATCTAAAACTGAGAAAATAGAAGAAAAACCTAAAAAATAATAAATATATGGCTTTAAGTCCTAATACAATTAAACCAGCTAAGGGATCTCGCAAGAAGAGCAAGCGAGTTGGCCGTGGAAATGCCTCACAAAAGGGTACTTATGCCGGACGTGGTTTAAAAGGCCAAAAAGCTCGTTCTGGCGGCAAGAGCGGTACACGGCAACGCGGTTTTAAGGCTTCTTTGCAAAAAGTACCTAAATTACGCGGTTTTAAGAGTTTGCAAGCTAAAAAAGAGACTGTAACTTTATCCCAATTGGAAAAATATTGTGAACCTGGGAGGGAAATTACTCTTCATTATCTTAAACTTAAAAAAGTTATTTCTAAACCACAAAATGGTGTTAAGATTGTAGCGACTGGTGAATTGAAGAAGCCACTAATTATCAAGGGTTGCTTAGCTTCTAAAAAAGCAGTAGAATTAATAGAAAAGGCTGGTGGCAAATTAAAATTTTAGTATGTGGAAAAAAATTGTTCGTATTTGGAAAATTAAAGATTTGCGAAAAAGCGTTCTTTTTGTTTTGGGGATGCTGGTAATTTTTAGATTGGCCGCTCATATACCAATTCCTGGGATTGATTCGGAGGTTTTACGTCAATTTCTAGCTGGCAATCAAATTTTAGGATTGATGAATATTTTTTCTGGCGGCACTATGGAAAATTTTTCCGTGGTCATGCTTGGTGTGGCGCCATATATTACTGCTTCCATTATTTTTCAATTATTAACCATGATTGTGCCTCGTTTGGAAGAAATATCTAAAGAAGGCGAAGCCGGTCGGCAAAAAATCAACATGTATACGCGTTTATCAACTGTACCTTTGGCTATTTTACAAGGTTATGGCATGATTAAATTGTTAGGCCAATCCCAAAATCAAATTATTCCTGATTTAGATATTTACCGTCTTGTGACAATAATTTTAACGATTACCGCCGGGACTATATTCTTGATGTGGATTGGTGAATTGATTTCTGAAAAAGGCATTGGTAATGGTATTTCTTTATTGATTTTTGCGGGTATTATTTCTTCATTGCCGCGCGTAGTTCAAAATGCAATTATCAATTACAATCCTTCTGATATGTATACTTATTTGTTATTTATTGTCATTGCTATAGCGACTGTGGTTGGCGTGGTTATAATCACCGAAGGACAGCGTAATGTGCCGGTGTCTTATGCTAAGCAGATTCGAGGTAATAAAATGTACGGTGGTTCTAATACCCATTTGCCTTTGCGGGTAAACATGGCCGGCGTGATTCCTATCATTTTTGCTATTTCTGTAGTTTTATTTCCGCCAATGATTGCTCAATTTTTTGTTAATGGCAGTGGTTTTTTTGCCGCAGTTTCTCGAGGCGTGGTCAATTTATTTAACAACCAGTTATTCTACGCTTTACTATATTTTTTATTAGTTTTTGGTTTCACCTATTTTTATACCGCTGTTATTTTTCATCCGCAGAAGATTGCGGAAAATTTACAGCGCCAGGGTGGTTTTATCCCTGGAATTCGTCCAGGTAAACAGACAGAGGAGTATTTGGGTCTGACTATGAATCGTTTAATCTTTGTTGGCGCTTTATTTTTGGGTCTAATTGCTATTTTGCCTCTTATCCTGCGTGCCTTTACTGGCACACAGTCATTAGTGATTGGTGGTACCAGTTTATTAATCGTTGTTTCTGTAGCCATTGAAACAGCCAAGCAGATTGATTCCCAGATTGAGGTGCATGAGTATGATCGAATGTAAATAAAAATATATTTAAATAATAAACCGCCTTAAGGGGCTGTCCCAAAACTCTCGCTAACGCGAGAGTTTTTTGGTTACAAAAAA
>CAZRZS010000047.1:0-5058 GCA_964604685.1 uncultured Gammaproteobacteria bacterium | reverse complement strand
GATTGGCAAGACGAGCAAAATGTTTCCGGTCCTTTTCAACGTGGGGCAGAGATTTTTGGCTATAGAGAAATGTTTCAATATATTTATCGCTCCAGTCTTTCTCGCCACGACGCTCTGCATGCTTTTGATGGAATTATTAGTTTATACCAAGCTTCGGGTTTAGCACCCAGACAATTTTATGGGCAGATACTATTGCCGGTAAAAATGGATGGGGCTCAATATGAAACCGGTACAGCCCACCATGAACTGAATGCCTTGACCATGCGAACCAGGCTGGATTTTGAGGCGGTATTATCAGAAGGGGAGGAGTATCAGGAAATAGAAAAATTACAAGAATTGTTGCGAGGCTTAAAAACAAAAAAAGATATTTTTTCCTGGCAGAATTTAAGGAAATATGATGAACTTGTTCAGCTTTTGGCCAAGCGGGAAATATTGGAAGAGCTGAAAGAACTAGGCCGGGAGCCGGGTAAAGAAAGATTATATAAATATATTGAAACCTTGGCTTTTCACCCTAATATTGATATGCAAAAAGTCTTTCAATTTTGGCGTAGCCCGGGGGAATTTTTGGAGATTATGGATAGTCACACCGCAGAGGAAGTGCATAATCGTAAAAAACCGGCTAATTATACGGAGATTCCTAATCTTGATTTAACTCCTGAAGATTTACGGGATGCTTTGGTAGAAGGTAGTTTAGATAGTTTGCAAGCCTTTGTACCAATGGGGATTGAGTATGAACTTTTGTTAGACAAAGCCGAGGAAACTGCAGGTAATAAAGATGTTGTTGAATTGTTAAAACTTGCCTTAGGTTCAAGGAAAGAAGGAATTGCCGGTCAAGCCAAAAATCCTAAGAAGTTATTTGCCGAAGTTCAGAAATGGATGAAACAGGCGGGATTGGCGATAAAAGATGTTCTTGAAGGCGCTGTTGTTTTGTCGTCTGAACAAGCGGCGGATTTGAGGCAAATAATTACTAATCCAAACATTGGCTATGTTCCCAAGTCAGGAGCCAAAAAACAAGATAGAGAAACCGTGAAATACCGCGCCAAAATTAATGCCAAATCTGACCCTGATGGAGTAGTGGCGGGCAATGATACGGCTTGTTGTATGCCTTTTGGATCGGGCAAGAACAATGTTTATACTTTTAATCCTGTCTGTTCGCTGTTCACCCTTCAACAGCAAAAAGCAGATGACACTTGGCGGACTGTAGCCCAAAGCGTTTTGACCCGAGATAAAGATGTAAAGAAAAATATTGCCGAATTGCTAAGCCAGATAAATGATTCTGCCAATCCCCATCTTGATGCAGTTTTGCCAGAGGATATTTTGAGAGAAGCAGAAAGTTATTTGTCTTGCGATAACGTGGAGCTTGCTCCCAATGTAAAGGGACACCGTCTGACCCAGGAGCAAATAGAAATGATTTACCGCGATTTTATGTACGAGTATTTGGCCAGGTATGCTCAAGTTCAAGGTCTTAATCCGGATATAGTGCCCATAGGTAAGGGTTATTCTGATTCTCTTACTCATTTGCCTGAAATGCCCAATACCTTTGCCCCAACCGCACCTGTAGGTTATAGTGACAAAACCCACCCAACTGTTTATAGGCTTGAACCGCGCCAAGCTCAGGGAGTAGGAAAGAAAATTGTGGAGTCTCTTGAGATGTCGGTAAGCGAATTTAGCTCGTCTCAGCCGGGTATAAGGGAACTGGCTTTTGTGGATGCACTTCCTGTAGCCTACATAGAGGGCAAGGCTTATTATGATAATGTGTCCTTGGTTCAATATCTCCATAATATGGAAAATGCTTTGATTGCCAAAGATATCAATAATGTTTATAAAAATAGGCCTAATATGAGTTTGAAATATGTGGGAGAAGACAATAGGATTCACGGCTATATGCTTGCTTATGAAGGCAGGGGAGAAGATAATGGAGAACCGATAATCTTTGTTTCGGATATAGCAACGGATTTAAAGGAAAAAGGCGCCGGGCGAGCTCTTATGCTGGGATTTTTGGAACAGTACAAGAAATATTATGTTGATGATAAATCACGCTGGCAAAATGGCAAACCTCTGCCAATTTTTGCCCAAGCTCGTGAAAAAACCAGTTATGCTATTATGCAAAAAAATCTTGGCAAGTATGGCCGAGAATTAGGGCTTGAATTGGAGATGGAAGAAGTAGATTCTTATAAACAGGAGGATGATACCATGCACGAAATTATTATCCGAGTTGCTGTTTAAATGTTTATTAGAAAATTTTTAAAAGAAAAAATATATTTATGAATATTCCAGAGCACATCTTCAAAGCTTATGATATCCGCGGTATTTATCCGGATGAATTAAACGAAGATTTGATATATAAAATAGGTCGAGCTTATGGAGTTTTACGGTGTCAAGAATTAGGGCAAGACAAGGAAATTAACATTGTAGTTGCTCATGATATGCGCTTATCTTCGCCGTCACTAGTCAAAGAATTAACCAAGGGTTTAGTTGACCAGGGTATAAATGTAATTGATATTGGTTTGGTTTCTACACCTACTTTCTATTTTGCTGTTTCCTATTACAAATATGATGGTGGTCTGCTTGTCTCAGCTTCACATAATCCTAAAGAATACAATGGGATTAAGATTGTCCGTGAAGGTGCCACGCCGGTTGGGCAAGGCATGGGCATGAAAGAATTAATGGAGTTAACTCAGCAAGGTGAATTTTCTGAAGTTAATAAACCAGGCAAGGTTGCTTTCAAAAAAGGGATTTTACGAGCTCAGGTTGATTTGGCAGAAACTTATGCTGATTTGGATAAAATAAAACATTTTAAAATTGTTCTGGATACGGCTAATTCTATGGGTATTCTCTATTTAGAGGAGTTATTTAAAGATTTGCCACAGATAGATTTGATTAAAATAAATGACAAATTAGACGGCACTTTTCCTGCTCATCAGGCGGATCCTTTTCAAGAAAAGAATTTAGTCCAGCTTAAGAATAAAGTCTTGGCAGAAAAGGCTAATTTAGGCATTGCCACTGACGGTGATGGCGACCGTATCTTTTTTATTGATAACCTGAGTGAGTTGGTAGAACCGGCTATAGTTCGGGGTATTACCGCTCAATTATTTTTGCGAGACAATCCTGGAGCGACAATTTGTTATGATATTAGACCTGGTAAAATCACCAAAGATATGATTTTGGAAGCTGGTGGTAAACCCTCAGTCACGCGTGTTGGACATTCACTTATTAAAAAACAAATGTCAGAAGTAGGAGCAATTTTTGGCGGTGAGTCATCGGGCCATTTTTTTGTAAAGTTTCCTCATGGTATTTACGAAGCGCCGATGATTGTAACTTTAAAAATACTACAAGAGTTGTCAGAAAAAAAAATTAGCTTGGCCGACTATACCAAACCCTTAAAACGTTATTTCCATTCTGGGGAGATTAATTTTAAAGTTGAGGATAAAGAAGCTGTGTTGGCTAAGTTAAAAACCAAATATATTGATGCGGAAATTAATGATTTAGATGGTTTGACTTTTACTTATCCTGATTATTGGTTTAATGTCCGTTCTAGTAATACCGAGTCCTTGCTCCGTTTGAATTTGGAAGCTAAAACCAGAGAAGTGTTGGAAGAAAAAATTGAAAGCATCAGCAAGATAATTGTTAATTAATTTTTTTAATTTCAACATCATATTAAGAAGATTTTTTGGCATGTGGTAAGGATCAGAAAAGCTGTTTTTTAATTGTTGGGAATTTTTAAATCATCAACTGTGGAAACGGCTCCATAGTGAAAATTCGTTTTTTGTCTTCATCATTCAACACTTTCTTTTCCGCCAAAATATCCACCAGCATTTTTAACTTGGTGTCTTCTTTGCGCATTAAGACAGTGAGATCGCCTTTCAAATCAGCCAGTTTGTCGTCCAGGTAATCTTTGGTAACCATGGTTGTTTTAATACTCTTGATTTCGCCTTTGATACCTGTGATTTCACTTTCAATATTTTGCAACCGTTTGTCGGTTTCCGTAGATGTGGCGTTGACAGCGTTGAGAACGTCATCCAAGGTTGTTCCTGTGTTGTTTTGGTTCATAAAATTTTAGTCTGCCTTTATTATAACACGGATAAATCATTTGTCAAATTTTTCTCTTCATCTTTTTAAATTGATAGTTTCAATCCGTGACAAAATATTTTGATATAGGCAATGGGTGTTGATTACATGCTACGTAGTTTAGTAATACGCTCTTCAATGGGTGGGTGCGTGGAAAAAAATTTCATCATAGTTTTACCTTTGAGGGGGTTGGCAATAAATAGATGAGCCGTGGCCGTGGAAGCAGTTTTGAGTGGTTCTGTGGATTGGGAAATTTTTTCTAGAGCTCGAGCCAAACCTTCTGGATATCTGGTAAGTAGTGCACCAGAGGCATCGGCCAAATATTCCCGTTTGCGAGAAATAGCGAGCTTAATAAGTTCAGCAATTATAGGTGAAAGTACTAATAGAACCATGCCAACAATCATAATAATGAGGTTAAGTTGTCCTCCACTGCCACGGCCACTGGAATTTTTTTTTCCGCCCAAACCAAACAAACGGGCGCGGAAAAATATATTAGACAGTAAAGCAATAGCGCCAACCAGCACAACCACAATGGTCATAATGCGAATATCATAGTTTTTAATATGGCTCATTTCATGGGCAATCACACCTTCTAATTCTTCGTTTTCTAGAGTGTTAATAATACCAGCGGTTAAGGCAATAGAAGCATGTTCAGGATCACGACCAGTGGCAAAGGCATTTAGGGCGGGTGAGACTATCAGATATACCTTGGGTGTGGGGATGCCAGAAGTTATACTTAGGTTCTCCACCATTCTATAGACATAGGGATTATCTTCCTTAGCAATTTGTTTGGCGCGACTAGCTACTAGGGCAACTTTATCGCCCTTGTAATAGCCACCTAAAGACATAATGATTGCGATGACTACAGCTAAGATAAACATGCCATAGCCATAATCCATATATACGCCAAAAAACCAGCCCAGAGCGATAATAAAGGCGAGGAAGACGGTGATTAGGAAAATAGTTTTACGTTTGTTGGAGTCGATTTGA
>CAZRZS010000046.1:0-5067 GCA_964604685.1 uncultured Gammaproteobacteria bacterium | reverse complement strand
CGGCCATACAATTTTAATTAAGTTTTAATAGTAACATTATAACACAAATCCCCTTAATTTGTCAAGTCACTATCCTTCATAATTTTTCTTCAGCGAATACTTACACCCACAATAATTTTGCCTATAAATATCTCTTTCTTCAACCATCTTTCTCCCCTTTTCCTGCCGACCACCTTTTTTCCAATCTTCTGATAAGTATTCTAGAGCATATACTTTAGCCAAAGCTTCACCAATGGGGTTAATTACTTGCGCTCGCTTGGTCCGACCAGAGGTTAAACTAGTGGAAAAAATTTGGAAACTATTCTCAGCTGCATATTCTGCAGTTTTTTTTAGACGTAATTTAAAACAAATTGAACAACGTGCGCCGCCTTCTGTTTCTTTTTCTAAACCTCTAGTAGCCTCAAACCACTGCTCTATCTCATAATCCCAATCCACCATCTTCACACCCCACTCTTCACAAACTTGAACAATATATTTTTTGCGCTTGAAATATTCTGCTTCCGGATAAATATTAGGGTTATAAAAAAAGACTGTCAAATCAAATTTGGCTTTCAATTCATCAATAATGGCAATACTGCAGGGAGCACAGCAAGTGTGTAATAAAAATTTCTTCATATTATTTCTTTTTCTTAGCCTTCTGTGCCTTGATATATTCTGGCCAACGTGTTGGAGCTGATTTAAAATAATCTCTATTTTTCAATTCCTTTGGTAAATAATCCTGATTCACTGGTCCCGCATGATCCGGATTATATATATAATCCCTGCCATAACCCAAATTTTTCATCAACTTAGTCGGTGCATTACGAATATGTAAAGGAACTCCTAAGTGTGAAGTCTCACGCGCATCCATAGCTGCTTCTTCATAGGCTCGGTATAAGACATTGGATTTTTTGGCCATTGCACAGTAGACAACAGCTTCGGCTAAATGTACATTACATTCGGGATAGCCCAGCTTGTGGCAAGCGTCATAAGCCGCATTAGCAACAAGTAAAGCCCGTGAATCAGCCATGCCAATATCTTCAGCCGCAAAACGAAGAACTCGACGGGCCACATACAGAGGATCACAACCACCTTCAATCATTCTCGCCAGCCAATATAAGCTGGCATTAGCATCTGATCCGCGCATGGATTTATGCAGAGCGGAAATAAGATTGTAAAACTCTTCCCCACGTTTATCAAAAATTAAATGCGTCCGTTGTAAAGCTTCTTTAATATCTTCATGACTAATTTCTACTTTATCATCCATTTTTAATTTAGCCTTAAAAGCCAACTCCAAGCCATTTAAAGCTGTCCGAGCATCACCGCCACTCAACTCAGCTAAAAGTTCAATGGTTTTTGGCTTAATATTAATTTGGTATTTACCCAACCCTCGCTCTTTATTCTGTAATGACTGTCCGACTATTTTTACTAAATCCTTTTCTGTTAAATGCTTTAGGACAAAAACGCGGGAACGAGATAATAATGGTCCAATAACTTCAAAGGAAGGATTTTCCGTGGTCGCGCCGATTAAAATTAAATCACCTTTTTCTACCACCGGAAGCAGAGCATCTTGCTGCGCCTTGTTCCAACGATGAATTTCGTCTATAAATAAAATCGTTTTTTGGCGCTCCAGGCCATGCAAGCGATCTTTGGCTTCCTTAGTAATTTTGCGCAATTCATCTTTACCACTTTCTACGGCTGATAAAATCACAAAATGTGATTTAGTTTGATTGGCAATAATTTGTGCTAGTGTTGTTTTTCCCACTCCTGGCGGACCCCAAAAAATAAATGACGATAACTCATCACTCTCCACCAATTTGCGTAACAATTTCCCCTTACCAACAATTTCCTCCTGCCCGAAAAATTCGGCGAAATTCCGCGGCCGCATGCGGTCTGCCAATGGATTTTGTTTGTTATTTTTTTCCATGCCACAGTCTAAAAATTTTTAAAGCCAACCATTCATTGGCTTTATGCCACTTGCCCCGCTGCTTAAAACACTGTTTGTCAAACTTAGAAGATTCCTGCAGCCATTGTAGTATTTTACGTTTTAATTTCTTAACTACTTTTTTGTCTTTAATCCGCACATTGGCTTCATAATTATCATAAAAACCCGCTTGTTCAATATTCGAAGAACCAACCATGGCCCAGTCATCATCAACAATTACACCCTTGCCATGCATCATCTTATTGGTAAAATGTATATCCACGCCCCGTTTATGCATCAAATTAAAAAAAGTAAAGGCAACATAGTTGGTTAGACGAATGTCAGAACGATAAGGAATCAAGAGATCAACCTTGATACCCCTTTTTCTTGCCTGCCATAGGGCATAAAGAAATTTTTTATCAGGAAAATAATATGGGGAAAACAAAATCACTCTTTCTCGGGCTTTAAATAAGGCTTCAGTATATTTTTTACGGATTCGAGAACGATGCTGTTCATTGGGTTCATCATAGATAAATTCAGTTTCATCTTGCTCAATCCTAAACTTGTATGCCAATAATTGTTTGACTTTCTTTTTATCACCGCCAGAGATAATGTAGGATTTGGCAAAAGCCCGCAACAGTGAATGTACTACTTTTCCTTTCATACACACCTGAATATCCAACCAATCTTTCATCTGTTTTTGAATATTAACTCCGCCAATAAAACCAACATTTTCATCAATTACTAAAATTTTACGATGAGTGCGGCTATACAACCGCTTCCACCAGCCACGATAGCGCTTAGTGCGTTCATGAAAAAACTGAATATCCACGCCAGCTTTTTTAAGCGATTGTACCCGCTTGCGGCTCAGCCAAAAACTGCCAACTGAATCAATCACTAATTTTACATCCACGCCAGCTTTGGCCTTAGCTTCCAAAATATCAAAAAAAGACCGACCAACTTCATCATCAACGAAGATATATAGCTCCCAATAAATTGACTGCTGGGCATGTAAAATTGCCCTGTACATGGCATCCCAGGCAGCCTCTGAAGTCAAAAAAATTTCATATTTTGATGGCTGGCTTGATTTCTTCATAGTAACTAATACTATATGCAAAAAACCGCCTTTTGTAAAGCGGTCTTAGTAAAATATATAGAAAAACTAAATTATAGTTGTGCCTTTGAATTTTTTGCCCAAGAGCACCTTTTTTACTTCTTCTAAAGACGTACCCTTAAGTATATAAACTGTCAAGCCCAATTTTTGAGCTAGACGACTGGCTTCGGAATCAAAAGGAACATTTTTACCCGGCGTCCACTTATAACCAACAATATCTTTACGAAAACTCTGCCAGTCTATTTCTCTAATTTTCTTAGCACTCTTATACTTTTTAGGATCCTTGTCATAAACATACTCAGTATTGGAAAGATTAATTAATTCTTTAGCCTTTAAATTCTTAGCTAATAAAACTGCGTCCTTATCTGTAGAACATCCCGGCTTCCAACCACCGGCAATTATAATAGGCTTATTCGTGACTAATTTACTAGTTGGATTTTTTATGACTTCTTTGTGTGCATAATTGCCAAATAACATTCTAACTAGTTCAGCATTAAACCAAGTGGAATAAATCCCCAGCCAATCCAATTCTGTATTTGTCACCTTGGTTATCTTGGCTAATACTTGCTGATAAGCCCGACAGGTTGTGCCACCACCAATGACCAAAACAAATTTTTCGCCCCTTTGTACGCGGGCTAAAATCAACGCACGAAATTTCCTCAAAAAGCTAATATCAAAACCTGTTGGCGGAATAATAATGGAACCGCCTACAGAAATAATTTTATATTCACTTTTCATACTAATCTTTTTTTAACAAACCACTAAGTAGCCAACTCACTATACTCAAAATCAAAGCGCCCCAAAAAGCCGGCCAAAATCCGTCCACCCCAAAGCCTTCAATAAAACTAGCCACAAACCAAAATAAAACAGCGTTAATAACTAAAGTAAACAGCCCGAGCGTAAGAATATTGATTGGCAAAGTTAAAACAACTAACAAAGGCTTGATTAGGGCATTAACTAAGCCTAAAACCAAAGCCGTAATTAAAGCGGCATACCAGCCGGTAACTTCTATCCCCGGCAAATAAGCTGCCAGGAGCAATAATACTCCGGCATTTATCACCCAACGCAATAAAATTTTCACATTAATAATCTATAAATTTAAAACTATTGACAATGTCTTGTTTCAAATCAAAAAAATTATTCTGATATTCTCCAGTATATTCACTAAATAAAAAATCTGCTCGTCGTTGGCTATCAAATAAACTAATATTGTGATATTCTCTTTCAGATGGTTCAGTGCTATCATATTCTAAACCAACATCACCATTTTTTGTCGTAAACTCTGATAAATTACTTATGTAACCAGTAGTATCAGTTTTTATACTATTATATTCGTTAAGTCCATTTGTGCCCCCAATTGAAAATTCGCCATAACCTAATTCAAAATTAGCTCCGTCGGCAGGTAACACAAGCACAGTATCTCCATTACCTATAGTTACTTTCCAATTGACCCCATAACAAAAACGATAACTATGGAATTGATACTCTCTCTGAAATAAATTTTTAGTATTAGGATATTCTGGACAATCACCAACTATAGTATTACTCTCCCATGGGTCCAAACCATTAGCCTCTGTATCTAAAAAGCTAAAAGTATTACGTGGTCCATCTATAAAAAATTTATCATTCCCGTCAGCTGACATATAACTTAAACGAACGATATTTTTGTTAATTTGATTTTGAAAAACGACTTCATAACCACTCCAACCTCCAGCAGCATGATTATATGCACGATAATAAACATCATTACTATTATATCCCCATTCATCAATATCTACTGTACCATTTAATTGAGCAATATAATCAAACAAAGAGTCAAAACCTTCCACAACCTGAATTAAACCATCATAATTACCGCCCTCTTCTCCTCCCTTCAAACGTGAAAAGACCACGCCACCATACTGATTAGTTTTTACTTCGCCTGTATCATTATAACAAAATTCAAATCCTTTTTCCGTATTTTTATAAAGTAACATCCCGGAAGAGCAATTACTATCATCTGATGTTGTATCACCAGTTTCTTCATCTGATGTTGTATCACCAGTTTCTT
>CAZRZS010000045.1:0-5332 GCA_964604685.1 uncultured Gammaproteobacteria bacterium | reverse complement strand
CGGATTTTATCAGCCCCCACTTTTACAAAAATGGTGTCGCGGTCTTTGACAATTTCCAGTTTTTCTGTGAGTTGAGTATAACTCATTATAATAAATTTTTCAAGACATTTTAAACTTGAAAAATTTATTATTTTGGCGGTCGAAAGAAACGACCGCCTTCGCAGACGGTCGTTGTATATTTCTAGTGATACTACTGCCGGTTTTCACTGAATGGTTAAACACCGTACAATTCAATCGAAGAAACTATTTGATTAAATGTTTTGTACCAAATTCCAGCTTCGGTTGTGCTACCGATTGTTCCATTCTCCAAATCGTCGTAAAACTGCACCTCTTGGCCTTCTTTCCAAATCAAACTGTTTCCGCAATTTTCTGCGTTGGTAGTGAAATATTGTGGCAGTTGAATTTTGACCTTTGCAATATCTCCTTCTTGGAGTGTAACCCCGATCGCGTAACCATTCCTGTAAAATACCAGCTGGCGTGTTAACTGGACATCGCAGACTTCAAACTGACGCATGGTCGCATAGGTTTTTCCATAAAGGGAATTGAACAAATACACTAATTTTTGCGATTTAGGTATTCTGCCCATTGATTGACCATATTCTCCTTTCACGAGTTTTTCCATGTCGGAGAGCATTGTTTCTTTGGGGTAGGTTGGTCCAAACATTGGACGATCTTCATCCATATCAGCCATTTTTTGCGTCTGGATATCCAAAATTAAAGAGTCTGATTCAAATTTATAAAGATTAGCAGGAATGCCCGCGGCCTGGGCTGTTGGTAGCAAGAAATCTTGAATGCTTAAGGCAAAATTTTTATGGCTAGTTTGCAGAGCGCTCATTTTTTTTGCCGTCATATCAGACGGGTATTTAAGTGAAAATCCAATTTTATCCTCCTTAAAAACTTTCCAGGTCTGGGTGTTATCTACCACTTGTACTGCAACCTTTTCGTCTGGTTGCTTAGTATTATTATCTACTGCCTGTACTGGAAACTTTTCATCTTGTTGCTTTTGAACAATATCGCTATTTTGCTGATTAACATTTTGTGCCTGACCAACTGTTTTCTGATTGTTTTCTTGATCTTTATTGTTCGTCTGGTAACTACACCCAGCGCCGACTAACACTAGGGCAAAACCAGCGACCAATAAGAAGAAAAATGATTTCTTCATAGAAGATTATGTTAAGAATAAGACGACTATATTTAACCACAAATTCAAAATAAAATCAATAACTAATACCAATTTTAGGCTAATGTAAGCCAAAATTTATCAAAAAAATTACTAAATGTCCGTCCAAATATGTCTAAAAATTTTCTTTTCTCAAAAGGTGGTGCGAGCCAATATTTTTAACGGGCTCTTTGGCAGTTTTGAAAGACCGCGACACCATTTTTGTAAAAGTGGGGGCTGATAAAATCCGCCTGCCGCGCCGAAGTTTTTACGAAGGCGGGTCCGAACACTTTTTATAATACTGTACAATTCGGGAAATAGCAAATGGTCGACCGCTCTCGGCGGCCAAATTATATGGGGGTTGCCACGAAAAAAAGAGATACAAAAAAAACCTCCAACATAATTGATCCGTACCCCTTTTAGTACCGCCACGGGGAATCGAACCCCGGTTCCCAGAATGAAAACCTGATGTCCTAACCACTAGACGATGGCGGCTTGAATAACGACAAAATTATACTACGCCTAGCCTTATTTGTCAAGCTTTCCACAGTCAGATTTGACAGTTTTAGGCTAATTTAGTAAAATGTTCTTAATCTTACCGCAGACAGCAGGCGCCTAAATAGGCTTAATTTCCTGCCTAGGACAAGAGCTTTTTAAGCTATAAAGGTCGTATCCTTGTTCTGTGGTTTGAGCCACAGTTTTTTGTTACTGGCTTGAAAATTTAAAAAATTTTCACTAGCAGTAACAATCCCGCCTTTATGGCGGGGTATTTCCAATTTTATGGCTAAAACCAGACAACAAAAAGAAACAAGTGTTAAAGATTTGGTAGAACGCATACAAGCTGCCAAAGCCGTTGTGTTTGCCAACTTTCAAGGCTTGAAAGTATCTGAATCAGAAGAGCTCCGGGGACAATGCCGCGAGCAGAATATAGACTACCTGGCCAGTAAAAAAACTTTACTTAAACATGCTTTAAGTGAAGCTGGCTATGATCAGGATATCAAAGCCTTTGTGGGTGGAATCGCCGTGGTTCTCGGTCACGAGGACGAGGTTGCTCCAGCCCAAGTGATTGATAGATTTGCCCAAAAACATGAAGTGGCCACTATCTATGGTGGTATTCTCGAAGGCAAGTTTATTGACGCTGTCAAAGTTAAAGAATTAGCCAAACTGTCATCCAAACCGCAACTCTATGCTAAATTGGTTGGTACTATCAATGCTCCCGTTTCCGGCTTTGTTAATGTCTTAGCTGGCAACCTACGGGGTTTGGTGCAAGTCTTAAACGCTGTTAAAGAATCTAAATCTTAAATAATTACACATATGACTGACGAAAAAAAACCTGAGGAACAAGCTGTTCCTGTTGAGGAAAAGCAAACTGAAGCTCTCGTAGCTAAAGCTAAGGCAGAGGAAAAGGCAGTGGCAGTTCCTAAGAAGTTCAAATCTCTAGTTGAAGAGATTGAAAAAATGTCTGTTCTTGATTTAGCAGAATTAGTTAAAATCTTGGAAGATAAATTCGGCGTCTCTGCTTCTGCTCCGGTAGCTATGGCTGTTGCTCCGACTGCGGGTGGGGAAGCTGGCGGTGCTGTCGAGGAAAAATCAGAATTCAATGTGGAATTGACTGATGTTGGTAGCAACAAAATTGCTGTTATCAAAGTAGTTAAAGAATTGACCGGTCTAGGATTGGCTGATGCCAAAGCTCTTGTTGATAGTGCTCCTAAAATGATTAAAGAAGGCGTTAAGAAAGAAGAAGCTGAAGCGATGAAGAAAAAGATTGAAGAAGCTGGCGGTAAAGTTGAGTTGAAATAATTTTTTGTAAGATTTTAAAACCGCCCGAGTGGGCGGTTTTGTTATTCTGTCACAGCTTCTTTCAGCCGGCTTACCATGATAATGGCAAATAGTAATAGAGCTGCACCTGTAAACTGAGTGGCGTTCATAAGACTGCCATGAATAAAATAATCGAGGATAATGGCAGACAAGGGCAGGCCTAATTCACAAATCGTGGAAACCGAAGCCTTGGTGTGCTTGAGGCCAAAGTAGTAGAGAAGCATAGCCACACCGCCGGAAGAAAAGATGATGATAAAAAAGTAGGTCCATTGTAGATTAGAGATATCAGGAATAGCTGTCTGGCCACCAATACTTAGCATAATAATCAGAACAATTAGTGAAGTAAAACCAAAACGGATATAGGTGCCAATGCGGTAATTAGTTTCTTGTAAAGCCCGTTTGGAAAAAACTGTAGAAGCTCCCCAAGAGAGAGCGGCTAACAATCCAAACATAGCCGCAATTGTAGTTTTGTCACCAGTATCAAAGTCGGGTTTTAATTCAGGAAAAGCAATAAAGTATGCGCCAATTAATGCCAAGGCGGCATAATAGAAGAATTTTTTAGGCAATTTTTCTTTTAGTAGTAGCCAGGCGAGAAAGATAGCAAATACTGGTTGTAGTTTTTGCATAAGGATCACAGCAGACAGATTGGCAAAATTGACATAGAAAAGCCCTTTGGTGATTGCCAAAGTGCCTAACGCGCCGCCAAAGAGAGCTACGAGGAAAAAATAAAAATATCCGGTTTTAGATATTTTTTTTAATTTCTTCCATTCATAAATTAAAAAAGGAAACATGATGATAAAAGCTATCATGTGTTCGATGAAAACAACTGTAGCGACTGGTAGTGAATAAAGAGCCGGGCGCAGGACGACACCGTCTAAGCCCCATAACATTGCCGCTACGACAATGAAGAGGGGAAAAATCCAGAGGTTTTTTACCATACTCCTCTAAATAGTTAAAGATTAAATTTGTAAATTATATTATTATCCAAGATATATATCAGCCCGCTAGGTTCATCAACTATCATGCCAGTCGGGTTTAGCCATTCAGAAGCCGTGTATTGGGTTTTAAGTTTGCCTTCTTTATTTAAAACCACCACCCGTTTATTAGTCGGTTCAAGGATGTAAATATTATTTACATTATTATACGTCCAGACTTGGATAGGCTGGTCTAACTGCGGATCTAGACCAGTAATAGAGAATTCTTGTTGATTATTATTGGCAAATTTTAATAAATTATTATTAGTTAAGACAAATATATCGCCGTCAATGGCTAAAGACACACCAGTTTTGACTTCACTACCATCACTTAGCCATTCACTACCTTTGTCAAAACCAGTTTGAGTAGCATTGTGTTTGTAAATTTGGTTATTATTTGGGTCAAGAACATAGGCGCGGCGGTTATAAATAAAGAGGTCGGCTACTTTAGTATTGGTGTAGGGAAAAGCAATATCCCGAGCGGAGATGGTAAAATTTTCTTTATTGTATTCTGCAATGGTATCATCGCCAGTTAGAAAAATTATACTGTCTTCTTCTTTAGGTGTGGAGGCTTTAAGCAAATGGGGGATAGTGGAGTGATCTTTCATTTCCAGTTTCTTAGTTTCCAAATTATATTTATATAACTGTTTATCATCAGCTCCAAAAATAATTAAGTTGTTATCAATCAAGGAGAGATGACTAACCTCAGCTTCTGGATTTAGTTGGGTTAAATCTATTAAAGCTTCAGAAGTAACTGTTTTTAATTGGCGTAGTTTTATCAGACTGGCTTCAATTTCTGCGGTTAGTTCTAAGATTTTGTCTTTTTCTTTACGTGAACTATTAGGTAGTCCGGTAATTAAATTTTTGGCTTCTTGTAATAGAACCAGAGCTTTGATTTTGTCATCATATAGTATTGAAGCCTCAGCCGCAGTTTTTTTGTCGATTACAGCTTGTATTTGGTTGTTGTAGTTTTGCAAATTGGCTTCTTGGTTTTCTCTAATTTTGAAAGCACTAATACTGCTGATAAAGATTAGGGATAGAACAATCGTGGCAATAAATAAAGTTTTACTTAGTAAAGGTAGATTGTTGAAATAGTCTTTTTTCTTATCCCAATAATTTTGTATAGAAGCAATAACTTCACGGCGTTTTCCATCTTTGTTAGTAATGAGTAGAATTATACCTGCCAGGCCTTTCCCCAAAACAGGTAAAAGTTTGCGGAAAAATCGGTAAATCCAAATAATTATTGTCACCAGGCCTTTCCCCAAAGAAATTAAAAAGATATTTATAAAAGATTCATTTGTTTTAGCTTTTTGACGAGGCCGGTAATTGGTTTCTATAATTTTCGATTTTTCTTTTTTAGCTTGTTTTTGCCCCAATTTTT
>CAZRZS010000044.1:0-5531 GCA_964604685.1 uncultured Gammaproteobacteria bacterium | reverse complement strand
GAATTAATATCATATATAATAATATATTTTAATATATTTTTGAAAAAGTCTCTATTGACAGGCTTTTAATATCATGCTATACTTTTCCCATTATTATTCAGGACCTATTTGGACATGCCCAGATAGTGCCCACTAACCATTTTGCATGTATGTTAGACAAAAACAAGAAATTAAAGGTTATTAAGAAATATCAGACTCATGAGGGCGATACTGGCTCTTCGGAAGTGCAGATCGCTATTCTCACAGCTGAGATTGATGAGTTAGCTAAGCATTTAAAAACTCATAGTCATGACCATTCTTCTCGTCGGGGATTGTTGCGTAAGGTAGGCGAACGCCGGAGATTATTGCGTTATTTGAAGAAAGAGAACGCCATGTCTTATGAAGATTTGGTAAAAAAATTAAAACTAAAACAGGCCAAGATTTTAGAAAGAAAGACAGAACTTGACCTAGATATTGCTAATGAAGATGCCAATGTTGTTGAGGAAAACTAAAACTAAAAATCCTTTAAAACACCCTGAGCAACGCGTTGGGGTGTTTATTGATGTGCAGAATATGTATTATTCGGCCAAGAATAAATATGGTCGGAAAGTTAATTTTGGCGAAATTGTCAAGGAAGCCGTGGCTGGCCGCAAATTAATTCGCGCCATTGCCTATGTAGTGCGTACTGAATCCAAAGAAGAAAAACCATTTTTTGATGCGCTATATAATTTAGGCATTGAAACTCGGGAAAAAGACTTGCAAGTTTTTTCTACAGGCATGAAAAAAGCTGATTGGGATGTGGGTTTGGCCGTGGATGCGATTCGTTTAGCGCCTAGTTTAGATGCCATAGTAATTGTTTCTGGCGATGGCGATTATCTGCCTCTATTAGAATATTTACAAAAAAGTCAGGGTAAGCAAGTTGAGATCGTGGCTTTTGCTGAAACTACTTCTGCTAAGTTGATTGATGAGTCGGATAATTTTATTGATTTAGGCAAAGATTTGAGTAAATATACACTTGCTGATGGCCAGGTAAAAAAATATCGTTAATTAAATTATTAATTAGAGGTTGGTCTAAAGACAGCTAGGTCAGTGAATCCATTTGGGTCTCGCAGATCTATAGCCTTTAGAACAGCTTCTTCAAAAAAAATTTATGAAAGTAAAACAATGGTCCATCGATTGGGGTGGACGCAAACTCACTGTGGAAGTGGGTAAGTTAGCTTTATTGGCTAGCGCCGCTTGTACTGTGCAATATGGCGAAACTGTGGTTATGGCTACAGTCGTAAAAAGCAAAGAGGAAAGATTAGGAATTGATTATTTTCCTCTGATGGTTGATTTTGAAGAAAAAATGTATGCTGCAGGCAAGATTAAAGGTTCTCGGTTTGTGAAGCGTGAAGGCCGACCGACTGATGATGCAATTTTGTCTGGTCGTTTGATTGACCGCGCCATCCGTCCGTTGTTTGATGAACGCGTACGCAATGATGTGCAAGTGGTTTTGACAGTCTTATCTTATGATAATGCCAATGATCCAGCCACAGTTGGTTTAATTGCCGCTTCCTGTGCCATTGCCATTTCACCTCTAGCCTGGAATGGTCCCATTGGTGCGGCTCGTATTGGCCTTGATGATAATGGCGAATTTATTTTAAATATTAGCAATGGCCAAATTGCTGAGAGCAAGATGGATTTGGTTGTTGCTGGTACACCAGACAAGTTGGTCATGGTTGAATCTGGAACTAAAGAAATACCGGAAGAGGTTATGATTAAAGCCATGAAATGGGGTTGTCAGCAATTACAGCCAGTGCTTGAGTTAATACAAAAAATTCAAAACGAAATTGGTTTAGAAAAAGATCCAGTGCCAGTTTATGCTGATGATATAGATAAGGTGGATGATAGTATTGAAGAACAGGCTCGTAAGATTGCTAAGAATTATGTACAATCCGTAGCTGATTCCATGATATTTGATTCACCTAAGATTACTCGCAAAGAACGGGTAATTATGGTGGAAAAAATTTCTGAAGAAGTTAAAAAACTTTTGGCAGAAAAAGATATTGAGGAAGCAGCTTGGCCGACTGCTTTGAAAAATATTAAAGAATATGTGGCTGTAGAAATTACTAAAAGAATTTTAGACAAGGAACAAAGATTAGATGATAGAAAATTGGATGAAATTCGGGAACTTAACATTGAAACTGATTTGTTACCCCGTGTCCATGGTTCAGCCATGTTTATGCGCGGTGATACTCAGGTTTTGTCTGTCGTCACTTTAGGCGCTCCTGGTGATGTACAAACTTTGGATACCATGGAAGAAGAAGGCACTAAACGTTAT
Source organism: uncultured Gammaproteobacteria bacterium (assembly GCA_964604685.1). Lineage (GTDB taxonomy): Bacteria > Patescibacteriota > Patescibacteriia > Magasanikbacterales > UBA922 > CAZRZS01. Next base: position 3,232 of record CAZRZS010000044.1, on the reverse strand, counting down.
ATGCATCATTATAATGATGCGCCATTTACTTATGGTGAAACTGGTTTTATGCGCGGTCCTGGTAGACGAGCTATTGGCCATGGGGCTTTAGCAGAACGTGCCATTGAACCACTTTTACCCAATGAAGAAGATTTTCCTTATGCGATTCGCGTGGTTTCTGAAGTTATGGGTTCTAATGGATCCAGTTCTATGGCTTCAACCTGTGGTTCTTCTCTGTCTTTGATGGCTGCTGGCGTGCCTCTAAAAAAGCCAGTTGCTGGTATTGCCATGGGCTTAGCTTCTGAGAGTAAAGACGGCAATATTTCCCGTTGGAAACTCTTAACTGACTTACAAGATGTGGAAGATGGTCCTGGTGGTATGGATTTCAAGATTACTGGTACCAAAGATGGCATTACGGCCATGCAAATGGATACTAAAACTGAAGGCTTGACTTGGGAGATTGTTGAAGAAACAATCAAACAGGCTAAAATTGCCCGCCTAAAGATTCTTGAGGCCATGAACAAAGTTATTCTTGAACCTAGAGCTGAATTATCTCCCTATGCCCCGCGAATTGAAACTATTAAAATTGATCCGGAAAAGATTGGCGATATTATTGGTCCGGGCGGTAAGGTCATTAAGAAGATTACTGAAGAAACTGGCGTGGATATTGATATTGAACAAGACGGCCGTGTCCTGATAACTTCTAATGATGCTGAAGCCATGAAAAAGGCTATCAAGATTATTGAAGAGTTAACTCATGAGATTACTGCTGGTGAGATTTATGATGGTGAAGTTGTGCGCTTGGAAGATTTTGGTGTTTTTGTGCAAATTTTGCCTAATAAAGATGGCATGGTGCATGTTTCTGAAATTGCTTGGGAACGCATCAATAAGCCCGGTGATGTTTTAAATCTGGGTGATAAGGTGAAAGTCCAAGTTAAAGAAATTGATAATCTCGGTCGGGTGAATTTATCCATGAAAACTTTGCTTAATAAGCCGGAAGGTTATGTAGAGAGACCACCAAGAGATAATTTTGATAGAGGTAGCAGAGGTGGACGGCCAGATAGTGGTGGACATGGTGGCCATGATAAGAAAAAAGGGTTTTTTCGGAGAGATAGATAAAACAAAATAACTAAAACACGCTCTGTATAGAGCGTGTTTTGTATTGACAAAGTGCTAATTATCTTATATAATATTGGTATACACTACATGTCTTAGATTATTTTTATGAAACCACTTGCGAAAGTGTCTTGTAAATGGTCATCAAATTTAGCATATGTTGTCGGTTTAATTGTTACTGATGGTAATTTGTCTAAAGATGGTAGGCACATTAATTTTACAACTAAAGATTATGAGCTTGCTTTGAATTTCAAAATTTTTTTAGGTTTAACAAACATGATAGGAAAAAAGGCGCGTGCTGTTGAAAAAGAAAAAAAATATTATTTTTTACAATTTGGAGATATTATTTTTTACAATTTTCTTTTAGATATTGGTTTGATGCCTAAAAAATCAAAAATTATAAAATCTATAGATATACCTAAAAAATATTTTTTTGATTTTTTAAGAGGCTGTATTGATGGAGATGGAAATATTCAAGAATCCTCTCATCCCGAAAGTCAATATCTTCAATTGAGGGTGAGAATATTTTCAGCAAGTAAAGCTTTTTTATTGTGGTTACAGTCAGAGCTTGACAAATATAGTATAAATGGTAAAATACGACCTCAAACCAGAGTATATATGTTGGTATATGGAATGGAAAGTTCAAAAAAGTTATTAAAGAAAGTATATTATAAAGGTTTTAAAGGTTGTTTACAAAGAAAATATAAAAGAGCAAAACCATATTTGCCGGGGTGGCGGAATTGGTAGACGCGGCGGCCTTAGGAGCCGTTGGGGCAACCCGTGGAGGTTCAAGTCCTCTCTCCGGCACTAGAATAGAACTCAAGGGTTTTGAAGGAACGGCGGAGTGGGCGGCGCAAAGCGCCGCCCACGCTGTTTTGCCTGATTTTCCAAACGAATTCGGAGCGTCGCCTTCGGCGACGCGCACTGTTTTTCCGGCGAGGAGGAGGTAACAACTCCTTTGTTGCCCGAGGGGGTTCCGCTGGAGTTGTTTTCAGCGGAAATTGATTACGAGGGGAGGACTGTCCGTTTTGGAGACGGACAGCAGATAAAGTATACGAAGAAATTTTCGGAGTATATTTTATGTTATTGTCCGGATCATCCGGCCGAAAAATGGCTGGAGCATCCGGATGAAATTTGTCCTCGGAGTCTGATCTTTCGGGCTCTTTTGGGGACAAAAGGTCACCCTTGGGCAATTAGGAGAGGATTGCTTGGTGACGTAAAAGGATGGTTAACTCCACAACCGCCCCATGTGGTTCGGGGGCAGTGGGTAGAAAACCCGCAGGATATCACACCAAATAATCCTCCGGAGGATCGGCGGATTATTAACAAGGAGTATAGTCTGGACATTATGCGCTCGTACGAAGGGACGACGGTTCAGACTGATGGTGTGTGTCCAAGGTGTGGCGGGAGCCATTTTGTTGTCGGAAAAGATTCCGGCTGCATGATGGTCAACTTCAACACTCGTGACTCGGATGAGTATTCGGATGATTTCCGACCGGGTTATGATGTGGAGGAGATTAGCCGATGCCTTCACTGCGGGTTAGAAGGAAACGTGGAATTCACGTTTTTGTATAACCACCGACAGGAGAGAAGGGATGGTTGGCTGGACTGGGAAATGGAGGTATCAGTCCATTCCAGTCCTTCTCGCAAGGACCAGATAGTCTTTATTAGAAATGTAAGGATTGTCGGGGGCGAGATTGAGTCAGCCGATTGGCGGGTTTTGGGGTTAAATAGCAAAGTTGCTATCATTACCCCTACTCCGATACCTTTGGAGGTAAGGAGTATTCTTCTCGGACTCGGAGATTAATTTCATCTGGCCTAATGCAAGACAACAGGCCGGTAAAAAAAATAGTTGTCTGCGGTATTGCCAGCCCGCCGTTCCCGCTGGGGAAAAAGGGCTGTTAAAATATCACTCGGGTTGGGCGAGCATATGCACATATGACTCGCCCTTCCACACCAGCAGAGAATCAAGCTGTGGGATGAGATTATTTGGACTCTCTCCCCAATGCTTTCACTTCACAAATTCTTTCTCTGCTGATGTGGGGTTATATTGGCGACCCTAAATGCTATGGTGAGTTCCTTATTTGTCTATTCACAGGGGTGCTTGATTGAGGCAGTTGTTTTTTTTTTAATTATA
>CAZRZS010000043.1:0-5993 GCA_964604685.1 uncultured Gammaproteobacteria bacterium | reverse complement strand
CAAATTACCAGTGCCATTCATTGTAACTGTTCCGGCGGTTTGAGTAATGGTGCCGGCATTGGCTAAGTCCGCGCCTAAGATTAAATTCCCTTCAGCTAAGGCCAGGGTAGTGCCAGAGCCAATAGTAACTGTGGAAGAAGCCGTAACCGTACCAATTAAAGTAACTGTGCCAGCTCCGGCAGTGGTAAGAGCAAAGACTTGTGTATCATCAGCTCCACCCAAATTACCAGTGCCATTCATTGTAACTGTTCCGGCGGTTTGAGTAATGGTGCCGTAATTGTTAAGACTGCCGCCGATAACCAAACTGTTCGCGCCCAAAGTCAAAGTAGTTCCTGAATCTAACTTAATATCCGCGGTGCTGGTAACATCCGCGGCAACTGTAATTTCCTTGGCAAAGGCCGGCGTGGTGGAAACAGAATTTATTGTGGGCAAACCCGCGTCCCAAGTAATTGTAGTGGTACCAATGGTATCAAACACCAAATTATCATCCGCACTCAGAGCACAGCCAGACCAATTGCCGGCCTCGCTCATATTTGTTGAAATGTTAGCTGTCCAAGTGCAAGTTTCGGCGCGCGCAACGCCAACTTGTATTAAAAATCCTCCCACCAAAAAAGCAACAAAGATTAAAATTCTTTTTGTCGCCCAAAAATTTTTTGAACTTGACATATTATAAATTCAATTTAATAAATAAATTTGTTTTCTTTATTATAGCACAAAATTTAATTGCCGTATAGATATCTATCCGCCCTGTGGATAACTAAAACCCCTGATTACATAGTTATTTCAACTTCTTCTCCGCCCACTTGATCATCGCTCCCCGCTTCAGCAAAATTAAAAAACTCTTCCAAGCTCTGCGGGACTGGTTTTTGAGTCATTTGTGATAATTCATCGCGTTTATATTTGATTCTTTCATTACCGGTAGATTTATAGGCCTGGTCATACCAATACAAGGCATCGCGAAAACGGCCCAAAAGTTCGTATTCTTCAGCCGCTAAAATCTGATGTTCAGAATAAGTAAATCTAATACCAGCCTTAATGGCCTGGTCCAAAACTTCTAAAACTTTATAATGGTCATTTTTCAATCTATATAACTGCGCCAAAGTATAATAACCATCAGCTATTTCCGGATCATTTTTAACTAGTTCAATAGATAGTTCTAAAGCTTGCTCAAACTCACCAGTACCTGCTAATAAAGTAATTTCCGCATACTCAAGCTGTTGTCTATTTGGAGATAATTCTTTGGAAATTCGTAAATTTTCTTCCACAATTTCTTTTGTTCCATCTATTTCAAATAAAACCATTCCGCCGCTGCGCAACAAATCCATATAAGCCAGACGAGCTCGCACGTCTAAAGGACGTAATTCCACCACTTCTTTCATTGCCTCAACGCCGGTATCATATATTTGTCTGGATAATTCTTGATTTGCTGAATAAACTCTTGGCAAAACATACAAGATATCCATGGCATAATCCCAATTAATATCCCATTGATATGGACTGTACCATTTTTTTGTTTTTTCAAATTCAACCAATGATTCTTTGACTTTCCCTTCCGCCAATACTTTCCTAGTATTATAAAGTTGGATATTGGCAGCTGCAACATTTATATTCGTTGTAAAAATAAAAAATAATACTACCAATAAGACGCCAGCAAATACAAATTTTGAAATCATCTCTTTTTTTTCTACATTAGGCAATTCTTTTCTATTACTATAGAAACTATCCACCATAGCCAAAAATAAAAAGAAATATAAATAAGAAACCGGATTTTCAAATACAAACAAATTGTGGACAAAATGGGCCAAAAGAAAACCAGTGCTAATAATAAACAATGACAAATTTTCATTGTCTTTTTTATATATTTTATACAAGCTTGATATGGCAAAAAAGAAAATTGCTAAATAGGCGACAAATCCAATCGCGCCTTGAGTAGCCAAAGTATTTAACAAAACATTATGGGCATTATCCCACCAAGTTTCTTGAAAACCAAATTTCAAAAACTCGGGATTATAATATTTATTAAAAGCATAATAATAATTATTTGGCCCCCAGCCAAACACTGGTTTTTCCTGCCAAGCCTCAACCGCTATCCCCCAAGCCATTAAACGAGTCGCGCCAGTGCCTTCAAACAGAGAAGCATTGGCTAATCTGCCAACAGTGGGAATATTTTTAACAAAATCAGTGCTTCTAAATACAAAACTTAATCCTCCGAGCAAAATCAAACCAACCATAACGGCCGTGAAAATATTTTTTATTTTTTTCTTGCCTTGAGAAAAAATAATATAAAGCAAACCGGAAATAAAACCGCCTGCCAACAAACCCAAAAAAGTCCCTCTAGTGCCACTAATAAAAATTCCCACTAACCCCAGCAGTGCTCCCACCACCCAAAACCATTTAAACCAATTTTTTTCTTTTATAAAACAAAGTAGATTAATAAAAAATAAAAACAAACCATAACCGGCTAAATAAATCGGATTTCCCAAAGTTGAAACTACTTGACCGGCTCCACGATTTAACAAAAAATCCGGCTTGATTTTTTGCATAATCCCAATACCCACCACCATCATACCCACACCGGTAAAAACAGCTATCAAACGCTTCCAGTCTTGCCAATTTGTAAATAAATACCGTACTACAAAAAATAAAATAAAATAATGAAAAATCGTGAACAAACCCAGCATCCGCTCATGATTATTCCAAAAACTATAATGCCAATCAACACCTAAAAAAGTTGAAATAATTAAACTAACAAAAAATAAAAATAGAACAATAGTAATGGGGGTAAAAAACTTTTTTATTCTATTTTTTAATGATAGTCCTTCACCATTTACTCTCCTTTCATGTAACCAAATAATTAAAGTCAGAGCCAAAGCCAATAAAACCAAACTACGAAAAACTACTACTTTAGGAACAATATAAGGAAAAACAAAAATTTTCGGCAAAAACAACAATGGCGTAAATAAAGTTAGATAAACCAAATATTGAGCAATTTTTCTAAGCTGAATAGTGGACATAAATAAATTATTAATTTAATTAATTCTGATTTATTATATTGCCTCTCACAAAAAAAATCAAGAGTTAAAAAACCAAAAATCCCTCCGCCTTGGGCGGAGGGATTTGGCTTAGTTTTAAGCCAAACTAAGAAACTTTTACTGCCAAACCAATTATCTTACTAAAGTAGCATAATTAGTCGGCAAGGTAGTAACCTTAAAACCATTAAACCAATCAGCAGTTGAAGAAGCGGTACCACCAGCATAAGTACCGGTTGTAGCATTATGACTGGACGCGCTTCTATCAGACCAGATGATACTGGCAGATGAAGTAGTGGCTTGGGTAGAACCACCCAATACTATAATCCGTTGCAAAGAGCCAGTACCAGCGGAAGTTAGGTAATATGGATCATCAGCTACAGTCAACTCACTTGTATCATTAGACAATCTGACACGGATATAATCATCATCAGCATCAGTAGTAAAGCCGTTTGCCGTGGCCTTAATAGTATAGGTATATTCCTGACCCGCCGGAATGCTTTCTTCGCCAGTAGTTGGCCAGGTAACATAGAACACTTGGCTAGTGCCTGTCGTAAATGTGTTAGTGTCCTTTACAGTAGCACCTGTATTTTTCTGAATCAAGACATCATCTGAAATATCAGTATTTCCTCTATACAACTTGAAAGTGCCAAGAGTAATATTCGCATTGTAAGTACCTATATTATCAACAATATTCAAATCAAACTTCAATTGTTTGAGCGAGACATTGCCATTGCCGTCAGCGTGTACTTTGAAAGAGAATACATCATTCTCAGAGTCATTATCAATGGAAGCGCCCGGATTCACATAAGTGAAAGTTGGATAGGTCTTGTACAGAACACGGTTATTACCAACAATGTTCAATGTGTTAGCGCCATTGATAGAATCGGCGGCTAATTCTGTACCAGAACTGACACCTTTGGCCGTAACCAAATCAGTATCAGCGGCAGAACCATTGCCAAATCCAAGCATTGGGCTCATAGCAGCAGCCGCGCCGGCATTTACTCCATTGAACACTGTTTTGACAATTAACAAAGTTGAATCATCTTTGCCAATACGCAGATTAGTAACTGGAATAACAAAGGTTCCAGTATATTCATCTGTCTGTAAATTGGCAATTGTTGAGGACACAAAAGTAGTGCTTCCCACTAAAACCTCGCTGGCGCTGCCAACCTTCTTGTACAGCTTAATGCCATTGTTGGCAAAAGCGGCTGTAGAGTTGTCACCAAGTACTGGTTTATAATGGAAGACCAATTTGGTTAGATCTACATCTTCATACAGAGCATCAACATCCATAGTCAACATTTCTACTTCAGTACCAGTACCAGAGGCACCGACTGCTACTAAATGTTCAGCTTTAGTTGAAGCATCTTTGGTAAAGGCAATAGTCGCGGTATCGGTAATGGATTGAGCAGTACTTTGACCTACACCTGATACTGTAGCTGAACCGCCGGAAGGAACCCCAGAAGCAACCACATCGCCGGTAGCTGTGGTACCAAAGTACCAATCACCGGAAGTAGTGGAAACATCTACTTTGAAATTTAATTGTTTGGTAGTTCCCTTTGGCACAGTCAAATTAGTAATACCAGTAAACTGCACATAATCAGGTGTAGCATCAGTTAAATTCAAAGTATTGCCATATTGAGTAGCTCCATCTGAACTTAATAATTCAGTATTGGTGAAAGCCAAAGTAGCATAACTGGCACTAGTAATACCAGGAGTATCATCCACGCGCACTTTAATACTGGTAACCTTAACATCTTCATAAGCGCCGGCAGTCAAGTTCAAAGTAGCTACATGAGCGCCGGTGGCATTGGTCACAATACTTTGCGCCGGAGGAGTCAGACCCCAAGACACAGACAAAGTTGGAGCGGCCACACTCATGGTTTTACCCACGGCTGAACCAGTTTCAGTGATATCTACGCCAGAGTAAACACCGGCAGAAGAAATATCAGTAGCCACATTGGCCGAGGCAATGGCAAACTTCAAATAGTTGTTTGAAGCGTTGGTTGGGATATTTCCAACTACTTTTAACACTTTATAACTATCTTTGGGAACTTTTAGATTAACACTAAAGGTGTTAACCCCCACAGCCGGGCTCGCCACAGTGCTAAGCAATTCCGGGCTATCAGCCTCAGTCACATCATACAAACGGACATTGCTTACAGCATTATCAGCTGTTTCAATGGCATCTGAAGTAGCAGTATTAGAATCTTCATAAGCGCGGAAGGTGATGGAAGAAACAGTCATGTCTTCACCAGTCGCGTATAATTTCGCTTGAGCAAAATTATAATCATCAGTACCTTTAGCTACTGAAGTGGCAGCCGGACTGTTATTATCCAACGATAAAGTCAAAGTGCCATTATCAGAGTTACTAAACATAATCACGCTATCATTCATCCCAACACTGGATAAATCAATATCAGTCGCGGTTAAAAATTCACCAGAATCCAAACCTTTGGCTTTGACAATCAAATTACTATTAGTACTACCGATAAAGACGTTCATACCAGCAGTAGCTGTCGTACCTGTCCAATCTGCGCCAGTATTGACATCAGCATAAACATGAAGTATCACATTCTTGCTCTTTTCCACTGTGAACAAGCCATCATTGGTGTCTTCAAAAGTAACATAAAGTCCGCTCATGCTTTGTGAAGTGCCAACTTGAGTTTCCACAGCTGTATCTTCATCATAAGTGTATAACTCAAAATTAGACAAATCAACAGCTTTCACCCCAGTGCCGGAAACTGTCAATCTAAGACGAGTGACAAGAGCGCCCTCGGTAGAATCGCCGGTAAACTTATAAGCGGCTAATTTGTTATGAGTTACGCCGTCAATCAAGCCGGTAGAAACAGGCAAAGTGGCAGTATTTCTAGCTATAGTCAAACCACCTTGAACAATGTCCATTGATTTAGATGATTGAGCTGTAAAGGGATCATCAGCAGCAGTGATAACAGTTTGGGC
>CAZRZS010000042.1:0-6363 GCA_964604685.1 uncultured Gammaproteobacteria bacterium | reverse complement strand
GCCAGTGTTTCCGTTCTCTGCCGCGCGAAGCGCGGCTGAATCAATCGGCAAAATTTCTGAAAGTTTGATTGTGGTACCCCCAGCAGGAATTGAACCTGCATTTTCGGTTTAGAAGACCAATGTTCTATCCATTGAACTATGGGGGCATTAGTTTAAAAATAGTATCCTAAAAAAAGTTATTTGTCAATCAAGCGCCGCGTTTTTTGCCGTGGTATTTTTTATAAATATTTTTTAATTCTTTATCAGTAATATGAGTGTAAATTTGGGTAGTGGTAATTGAAGAATGGCCCAGCATTGTCTGAACACTGCGGATATCAGCGCCATTTTGCAACAAGTCAGTGGCATAAGAATGTCTTAAGGTGTGGGGAGTGACAGGTTTAGTAATACCGGCGGCGCGGGCATATTTTTGCACCAATCTCTGCACTGACCTAGGAGTTAGTGATTCATCCTGCTGATTTTTTTCCCGGTTACCTGTACGTTTGTCATGAGAAATGAAAAGATAAGGGTTTATGTCTTTACGCGTTTCTAGATATTTTTTCAGCCAGTATTTAGCTTGGTCTGATAAAAAGACAATACGGATTTTTTTACCTTTGCCCATGATGGTAAATTCATCTTTCTTCAAATTAAGATTATCTATTTTTAAAGCCACTAGTTCAGAGACTCTTAGACCGGTGGAGAAGAGGAGTTCGAGAAGAGATTTGTCTCGGTATTTTATTAGATTAGGGGTCTTCTCGTCTTTATCTGGGTTAATTTGTAGAGGCACTTCCAGCAAGCGATTAAGATCACTGCCTTCTAAAAAGGAAATATCGCGGTCGGGCATTTTCATGAGTTCAATTTTTTCGGCTGTTAAAGTTTGGATATCCCGCTTGGCTAAATATTTTAAAAAAGAGCGCAAGGCAATTAGATGATAGTTTTGTGTATTCTTTTTTAGTGGGTCACCATGGACGTCAGTCAAGCGATTTAACCACAAGCGATACTTTCTTACTTTTTCAGCCGTGATGTTGCTTGGATTTTTGTTTTTACCAAGCCAATTAAGAAAGCGCTGTAAATAGAAAGCATAATTACGCAGAGTTTTATCACTGCGATTTTTTTCAATTTCTAGATATTCAAGAAATTCTTTGAGATATATGGGGAGTTGTTTAGCCATGTATATATTTTACGACACTATTGACAAAAGGTCAATTTTGTGATATACTATATATGTAAAATAAAAACAAATAAAGTTCTATGCAATCCAAAAACTGGGGTGTATCATCATCCAAAACAGAGTATTCTTTAGTTTTCTATTATCTTTTGACAGGTATCGCTTTAGTGATAGCTGTTTTTTTGTTTTTAGGACATAACGGTTGATAACTTGACAAATTCTTGCTTCTTCATTTATTTCAACCTATACTATATTGAATTATATACTAGTATAGTCATGGCTGAAATTTATAAACAATTATGAGAGTCTTTGAATTTTTGGTATAATATATATATTATGCATCACCCCCATATTAAACATACTATAGATATTTTTGAGCGCATGTATAATAATCTGCCGCCTTTGTTGCCAAAAGAAATTAGCGGAGAAATTAAGTATGCTTTAGAGCATTTACATGATGATTATTCAGTGTCAGTGGCTGATGTGGAAACCGTCGTGATTGCTTTAGGCAAGAAGGTTTGGCCATATTGGCAAGCTTTTGACGAGTTGTTAGTCCTGTCTCGTGAGAGATTGGGGGAAAAATTTTTGCTTGGCAAGCTAAGCCCGGAGTTTAGACAACGCTATCAAGAATGTAAAGCGCATGGAGTTGATTATCATGATTTGCGTTTAGGCGGTCCTGTGGGTTTTTTTGAAGCAAAGGAAAGGCAGGCATTGATGAGCGCTTTAGTTGAGGTGGATAAGGATATTCGCCAGCATGTTATTCAGGAGGTTTTAAGTGTGGCTAGAAGAAAATATGAAGAATTAGTCATGGATTTTCAAGAAATTTTGGCTGACATAGAAAAAAGATTAGAGAGTCTGCGTTTAGTGGCTGAAGATGAAGCGGAATATCCTGGCTTAGCGGAAGAGATGCGGGCGCAAGTACAGGCTTTTGAATTTGGCTTATGCCTTTTAGGCCCCTGCATCCAATACCATGAAGTTAATAATGTTGAAGATTTTTTCAAAGAAAGAAAGCAGGATAAAAAAATGGCATTTTAATTGATAGCTTAAATAAATTATATGGATAAAGTCTTATTAGTTATTGCTCATAAAAATTATCAGCCGCTTGAATATAGCTGTCCAAAGAAAATTTTAACAGCGGCGGGTTTCAAAGTAATTAATGTTAGTGATAAGACTGGTTTGGCAGTAGCTCAAGACGGTTCAACCAGTAAAGTTAATTTAGTTTTAGAGAAAGTTGATGTAATTGGCTACAATGGTTTATTTATTGTGGGTGGTAGCGGCGCGCTGGAGTTTTTGGATAATGAAAGAACTTATAAATTACTGCGCCAGTGGCAAAAAACAGGTCGGCCTTATGGCGCCATTTGTATTGCCCCGCGGATTTTAGCTAAAGCCGGAGTCTTGGAGAATAAAAAAGCCACAGGCTGGGATGGTGACAATAAATTGGCTGAAGTTTTTCAAGAAAATAGCGTTAAATATATTAAAGAAACTGTGGTTAGGGACGGCCAAGTGGTAACTGGCAGCGGACCGGCAGCGGCGGAAGAATTCGGTCAGGTAATTTTGCAGACCCTAAATTAAATAGCCATTGGCTGGAAAAAAAACGGCGCAGTGTTTTGATCTGCGGTGTTTTTTATTTTATAGATTTTTTGGGATTATTTTTTGATATTTTATAATCGTTGCCAGTATGCCTTTTTTCGTTTTTAGACCTTTTTGGGCGCCCATGGCTTGAACCACGCCTCCGGCATTAGCTGTGCCCCATTGCATGGCTTGTTTTAGAGTTTGACCATTAGTTATGGCAGATAGAAAACCAGAGGCATAAGCATCACCTGCTCCGGCTTTATAGGCCGGTTTAAGCGGGTAAGTTGGCATTAAATATCTAGCTTCTTGGCCGTCAGAGGCAAATGAACCTGCTTCACCATCGGTAATAACAACAATTTTTGCCCCGAGACGATGCAGAGCTCGCAATGAGGATTTGATATCTTTTTTACCAACAAATATAGCGGCTTCTTGCTTGTTTACAAATAGAATAGTTGTATATGGCAGGATTTCTTTGATTTTTTTTAGACCATGCTTCATTTGATAGGAACCGGGGTTACAAGCTAGCTTTATTTGCGGGTATTTTTTAAGGTATTTAATCAATTTGTTTTGTACTCTGTCAAAATTTTTACCCAAAGAAGTAAAATATAGCCATTTAGCAGTTGGTAATTCAGGCAATTTATAATTGCGGAAGGCATAATATGAGAGGACAGTGCGTTCACTGCGGAAATTTAAAATAACATTAAAGCGGGTTTTTTTATTAGCTAAGTTTTTTACAAATTTTGTATTAACTCCAGCCCGCTCTATCTCATGTTTAATAATATTACCATTAATATCATCACCTAGTTCAGTGACAATGGCAGTTTCTAAACCAATTTTACTGCAGGCCACAGCAACATTGGCAGCATTGCCACCTACTGATTGTCCGATTTTTTTAATGGGAATTTTATCAGCGTAATTAAGACAGATCTCTTTATCGCTCTTGTCCACTCCACATTGAATGTGAGCTTCTTCTTCATCAATGACAACAATATTGTCAATCGTGGAGTCACCAATAGTTATTAAATCAAACATACTAGAATTTATTAATTTTTTCTTTGCCGTCGCGAACAATTTTTTTCAGTTCATATTTTTTATGCTGGTGCACGCCCATGAGGATTTCTATAAATTCTAGTAAGCTGGCAACAAACAAGCCGCCCATGGCTAGCATGAAAATGAGATTGTTGATTATTAGAGCGTAGACAAAGAGGCAGGCGGCGCTAATAAGAAAAACTAGATCTTGGCGTTTTTCTGTTTCTAAAAAAACACCATAAACTAATAAGACTACTCCAGCTAGAGCGACTAGGTAAATAATCATATCATAGGTGGTAGGAAGCTGTGGAAAAAGGTTTTCTAAAAACATATATTCATATTATATCATAGTTCAGACAAAAAACCACCTTCTTCAGGTGGTTAGTTATTGTCAGTTTAGTTTTATTCTGCCTGCCAGCGGTTGATATATTCAATTGCTGCCAGGGCGGCTGTCACACCATGGCCCGCGGCAATAGCAATTTGTTTGTAAGGTATATTGGTTACATCCCCGGCCGCAAAAATACCAGGACAGGAAGTATTGCATTTGAGGCCGACTTCAACCTCTCCCATGTTATTTTTTTTTGCACAGTTTACAAAATTAGAATTGGGAACCATGCCAATATGAATCATAACCCCCTGGACTGTTATTTCTTTTTCCTCATTATTTTTAAGGTCAAGATATTTTATACCATTTACCACGTTATCTCCCAGAATTTCTTTGGTGTCAGTGCTATAAATAATTTCTACATTATTTAAAGCTTTAACTTTTTCAATTAAGATTTTTTCGCCGCGAGGGAAACCGTTGTTATTTTCTTTATCATTAGGATAGCGGGTGAGTAAATAGACTTTTTGGGCAATTCTGCTCATCATTAGAACTGATTCCAAGGCAGAATTGCCAGCTCCGATTGTGGCTGTAACTTTGTTTTTAAATAAAGGCCCGTCACAGGTGGTACAATAGGTGACGCCTTTACCATATAATTTTTCATTGCCTGGCACTGGTAAGCGGCGAGGATGGATGCCAGAGGCGATAATGACTGTTTTAGTTTTATAAACTTTTTTTTCGCCATTAGCTTTTTCTGTTTCTACTAGGTGGTAGTTTTTTTCTTGTTTGATATCAGTTACTATGCAACCTTCATCAATTTGAATATTAATAGATTTTAGGTGTTCATGAAAATTTTTAGCTAGTTCATCGCCTGTGGTTCTAATAGTGCCTGGCCAGTTGCCGATCTTGCCAGATAGAGCCACCTCACCACCAATATCTTTGGTAACAATGACAAAATCAAGATTATTACGGCCAGCATAAATACCAGCGGCTGTGCCAGCTGCGGCTGCGCCAATAATGACTAAATCCAGCATAGGAGATTATTAAAATTAAGTTTAGATATGATACAGTCTGACTCTATTTAGGTCAAGCTGTTGATAATTTCTTTCAGTCTGTCTAAATTTTCTTTAGGTTTGCGTGCATTTTTAAAAATGGCGCTGCCAGGGCAAATGGCTTTGACATTACTGGCAATAATATCAGGAAGGGTTTGTTCATTAACACCGCCATCTAATTCCGTAAACATGGTGGGATTTTGTGAAGTAAAAATTTTAATTTTTTCTAAAATTTCAGGCATTAAAGTCTGACCCTGTTTACCTGGATAGACACTCATAAACATGACGCTGTCTAGATCTGGCAAATATTTATCAATCACTTTAGTTGGCGTTTCAGGATTTAAAACCACCCCAATTTTCCATGGGTAGTTTTTTAAATTGGTGATTATTTCGCCAAAATTATTAACCGATTCATAGTGTATCAAGACGCGTTTAACTACTTTAGTGGCTGTCCAGCGCTGTAATTCCTCAAGAGGATTTTTAATTATTAAATGCAATTCCATGTTTATGTTAGTATATTTTTCCACTACGTCTGGATCAGCCCAAGTAGTTTGAGGAACAAATTTACCATCAATAATATCAAGTTGAACTAAATCAACACTATTTTGGATAGCGTTGATTTCTTTAATAAATTCAACTTCATTTTCAACTAAAATTGCAGGGATAATTTTCACCATATTATTTTTCTAATTTTTCTACTTTTTTTAAACGTCTTAGATATCTTTCATCTTCAGCAAAATCAGTTGTTAGCCATTTTTTGACTATAATCATGGCATGGTCTTCAGATAAATGATCAGAAGCTAAACAAAGAATATTGGTATTGTCATCATGGCGCATGCTTTCGGCCACGCTGAGGTTATATCCTAAGCCAGCTTTAACTCCTCTGACTTTGTTAGCAGCCATACAAACGCCAATGCCATTGCGGCAAATAACAATACCTTGACCATTGATTTTGACTACTTTTTTAGCTAAAGGCACAGCATAATCAGGATAATCATCAGTTTCGACATAGCTAGTCGGTCCTAGATCTTCTACTTTTTTTTCTAGTTCATTTTGGATGTATCTGATAAGGCGTTTTTTGAGGGCATAGCCACCATGATCAGAGGCGATGTAGAGTGGTTTTTTAGGCATATTATATATATTAAGTATAGGGATTATAGCATTTTGCCATTGAAGGGGCAATTGCTATGAATTAATATCATATATAATAATATATTTTAATATATTTTTGAAAAAGTCTCTAT
>CAZRZS010000041.1:0-6418 GCA_964604685.1 uncultured Gammaproteobacteria bacterium | reverse complement strand
CTCGTTACCCGACTTAACGGTACACCTCACGGCACGAGCTGACGGCAACCATGCAGCATCTGTATAACACCCTCAAAGGCGGCCTCTATTTCTAGAGGCTTGCAGTTATATGTCAAGTCCAGGTAAGGTTCGCCGCGTATCATCGAATTAAACCGCATGATCCACCGCTTGTGCAGGTCCCCGTCTATTCCTTTGAGTTTTAACCTTGCGGCCGTACTCCCCAGGCGGCACACTTAACGCGTTAGCTTTTTTCAACGGCACTGGGAGGGTCGATACTCCCAATACCTAGTGTGCATCGTTTACGGCGTGGACTACGGGGGTATCTAATCCCCTTCGCTACCCACGCTTTCGTCCATGAGTGTCAGGCATGTTCTAGCAAGCTGCCTTTGCCTTTGGTGTTCCTATCGATATCAGCGCTTATTACGACTACACCGATAGTTCCGCTTGCCTCTCCCAGCCTCAAGTCTAATAGTATCAACAGTAGTCCTGAAGTTAAGCCCCAGGATTTGACCACTGACTTATTAAACCACCTGCGGACGCTTTACGCCCAATGAATCCGGATAACGTTTGAGGTCTCTGTATTACCGCTGCTGCTGGCACAGAGTTAGCAACCTCTTATTCATAGGGTACCGTCACAAATTCTTCCCCTATAAAAGTAGTTTACACCCCGAAGGGCGTCTTCCTACACGCGGCGTCGCTCCGTCAGGCTTTCGCCCATTGCGGAAGATTCTTGACTGCAGCCTCCCGTAGGAGTCTGGGCAGTTCTCAGTCCCAGTGAGGCAGGTCACGCTCTCACGCCTGCTACTGATCAGAGCCTTGGTAGGCCATTACCCCACCAACAAGCTAATCAGCCATAGGCCCCTCTTCGAGCCCCGAAGGTTTACATCCCGCATATCTGCGGGATGACTATCGGGTATTAATCCGGATTTCTCCGGGCTATGCCCGTCTCGAAGGTAGGTTACCAGTGTGTTACTCACCCGTTTGCCGGTCCGTACTCCACCGAAGCGGAGCCGATCCCACGACTTGCATGCCTTAGACACGCCGCCAACGTTAATCCTGAGCCAGGATCAAACTCTCAATGAAAAGAGTTTAATTCCTTTATTAAGGATTTAAATTCATTATAAAATAGACATTCTTTCGTCTTTCAACGAATAGTTTTTGTCACGTTCTTATTGTTAATTTCTGTAAACCATAAATGGTCTACAGGAACCTTACTTTTAATGCTTAGGTTGGTAAATTGTCAAAGTACTATCTTTCCTTTAGAAAGAAAAAAGAGAAACCCGGAATCCAAGTTACTCTTTTTTCTTCCCAGTATCCACAACTAAAGGACTTAAGAGAAAGCTGAGTTGTTAATGGTTTTTGTAATTGCTTGACAATTGTACATTATTTAGAAAATCCTGTCAAGGGGAAAATATACACACCGTGGGGATAATAAAAATGGTAAATTTTAAATTAACTATAAAAAATTATGACTGTTTTTTACGCCATTCAGCTATCTTTTTGTGATCTCCGCTTAAAAGTATCCTCGGTACTTGCCAACCCTTAAAATTCTCTGGTTTTGTATATTGAGGATACTCATTGTTAATTTTCAATTTTAAATTTTTAATTTTCAACTT
Organism: uncultured Gammaproteobacteria bacterium; assembly: GCA_964604685.1. Taxonomy (GTDB): domain Bacteria; phylum Patescibacteriota; class Patescibacteriia; order Magasanikbacterales; family UBA922; genus CAZRZS01. Next base: position 4,802 of record CAZRZS010000041.1, on the reverse strand, counting down.
CTCATTTCCATGTGTCTCTTCTAAAAGAGAGTCAGGATTACCTAAAGCCCCCGGAATAAGTCTGAACACGGCCTCAATAATTACAAGCGCTCCAAGCTCGCCGCCCGCCAACACATACGGACCAACTGATATTTCCTCATCCACCATATAATCTGTAACCCGTTGATCAATACCTTCATATCTTCCACAGACAAAAGTAATTTCATCAAGCTTGGATAATTTTTCTGCTAGACGTTGATCAAATTGTTTGCCACGAGGCGATAATAAAATTGTGCGTTTCTTGTTTTTAATATCGCCAGTAAATATTTTTTTTATTTTAGATAAACCGTCAGCTTTACGAAACGAAATAGCATCCAAATTTTTTAAAGCTTGATAAATTGGCTCAGGTTTCATCACCATGCCAGGCCCTCCGCCATAAGGTGTATCATCAACTGTTTTATGCTTGTCTTCAGTATAATTGCGTAAATTAACTGGATTAATTTCAATGACACCAGCTTTTTCACCACGGCCAAGCACTGACTGATGACAATAATTAGAAATAATTTCTGGAAAAATTGTGATAATGTTGAATTTCATATAACAGTTATATCAAAATTTAATAAAAAAATCAACCCAATAGACATGGGTTGATTAAATTTATTCAAATTACTTCTTGCCTTCAGCAATTTCTTTTTCAACATTCTTCGGCACTTCAGAATAATGATCAAACTCCATAGCATAGGTAGCGCGACCTTGGGACATGGAACGCAAGTCAGTGGCATAGCCAAACATTTCAGCCAATGGCACCATAGCCCGAACAACTTTAGCAGTTCCACGATCAGTCATTTCTTGGATTTGACCACGTTTGGAATTAAGATTACCAATCACATCACCCATGTATTCTTCAGGCATCACCACTTCCACTTTCATGATCGGTTCTAACAAAACTGGATTGGCTTTTTTAGCCCCAGCTTGGAAAGCCATACTTCCAGCCATTTTAAAAGCAATTTCAGATGAATCAACTTCATGATAAGAACCATCATAAACAGTAACTTTGATATCTACAATTGGATAACCAGCCACAATCCCCTTATCAACGGCTTCACGCACGCCTTTTTGAATCGCTGGGATATATTCCTTAGGAATGGCACCGCCTTTAATGGCATCAACAAATTCAAATCCTTCAGCTGGCTCTTTGGGCTCCAAACGCAACCAACAATGGCCATACTGACCACGACCACCAGACTGTTTAATATATTTGCCTTCAGCTTCAGCTGACTGGCGAATTGTTTCCTTGTAGGCAACTTGTGGTTTGCCAACTTTGGCTTCAACATTAAACTCGCGCTTCATGCGGTCAACAATAATTTCCAAATGCAACTCACCCATGCCCGAAATAATAGTCTGGAGAGTCTCTTCATCAGTATGCATTCTGAAAGTTGGATCTTCTTCAGCTAATTTCTGCAAAGACAAACTCATTTTCTCGGCATCAACTTTGGTATTAGGTTCAATGGCAACTGAGATAACTGGTTCAGGAAAAGTAATATTTTCTAAAACTACTGGTTTGTTTTCCATACATAAAGTATCACCAGTCGTAGTGTGCTTTAAACCCACGGCAGCAGCAATATCACCAGCATAGACTTCACTAACATCTTCACGTGAATTAGCATGTAGACGGATAATACGAGAAATTCTTTCCTTATCACCAGTCGTGGTGTTTAAAACATAAGTACCAGCTTTCAAAGTGCCGGAATAAACACGAAAAAAAGATAATTTACCCACAAAAGGATCTGTGGCGATCTTGAAAGCCAAAGCTACAAAAGGGTCATCATCATTGGCTTTAACAGCCACATCTTTTTCTTCGCTACCTGGTTCATGACCAAAAACAGCTGGGACATCCAAAGGTGAAGGTAAATATTTGACTACACCATCTAACATTTTTTGTACGCCAACATTTTTTAAAGCTGAACCGCATAAGACTGGATACATTTCATCAGCTAAAACCAAACTACGAATGGCTTGATGAACCTCTTCTTCAGATATTTCTTCACCATTCAAATACTTATTCATTAAAGCCTCATTGGCTTCGGCAACTTTTTCCAAAAGTTTACTACGATATTCTTCCACCTTGGCTTTCATATCTTCAGGAATCTCTATTTCCAAAATATTTTCACCATGGTCGCCTTCAAACTTGAAAGCTTTACGAGCGATAATATCAATTAGGCCAATAAAAGCAGACTCAGCACCAATCGGCAATTGAATGGCAAAAGCTTTGGCAGATAAACGTTCTCTAATGGAATTAAGACTCATGTAAAAGTCAGCGCCCATTTTGTCCATTTTATTTATAAAACAAAGTCTTGGTACTTTGTACTTATCAGCCTGGCGCCAAACAGTCTCTGACTGTGGCTCTACACCTTGGGAGCCGTCAAAAACAACCACAGCGCCATCTAGAACACGCATGGATCTTTCTACTTCAACAGTAAAATCAACGTGGCCCGGAGTATCAATAATATTAATACGATGATTATTCCAAAAACAAGTTGTAGCAGCTGAAGTGATAGTAATGCCACGTTCTTTTTCTTGGGCCATCCAATCCATTTCTGCTTCACCTTCATGCACTTCGCCAATTTTATGCTTTTTACCAGTATAAAAAAGGATACGTTCTGTCACCGTGGTCTTGCCTGCATCAATATGCGCGGCAATACCAATGTTACGAGTTTTTTCTAAGGTATATTCTCTTCCCATATATATTTAGTAATATGTAGTAACTAATTGCGACGAGCAAAGTGAGCAAAAGCTTTATTAGCTTCAGCCATGCGATGGACATCTTCTTTTTTCTTCATAGCGCCGCCAACGCCTTCCAAAGCATCCAGCATTTCTCCAGCTAAACGTTTAACCATAGATTGGCCTTTGCGATCTTTAGCCGCCTTAATCAACCAGCGAAAAGCTAAAGTGTTCTGGCGATTAACATTCACCGGCATAGGCACTTGATAGTTGGCGCCGCCCACACGACGAGAACGCACTTCCACAAATGGCCGTAGTGCTTCCAAAATCTGTTCAAACAAAGTTAAAGCTTCATCTTTCTTTTTAGCAGCCACTTGCTCTAAGGCATCATAGACAATTTTTTGCGCAATAGTTTTTTTGCCACCTTCCATAACCATGTTGATAAATTTAGCCAATAACAAACTATTATATTTTGGATCTGGAGCAATAGTTCTTTTGGGTACTTGTTTTCCTCTAGGCATATAATTATTTCTTAGGTTTCTTAGTGCCGTAGACGGAACGGCTACGCTGGCGACCTTCCACACCTTGAGTATCATAGACACCACGGACCACATGGTAACGTACACCAGGCAAGTCTTTCACACGGCCGCCACGTAAGAGGACAATAGAGTGTTCTTGAAGATTGTGGCCTTCACCTGGGATATAGGCAATGACTTCAGTACCATTGGATAATCTAACTTTAGCGACCTTTCTTAAAGCTGAGTTAGGTTTTTTTGGTGTACTAGTATATACCTTGATACACACACCACGTTTGAAAGGCGCACCCCGACGCAACTCTGTTTTCTTGTGATGTAAGGAATCATAAGTAAACTGCAAAGCTGGCGACTTGGATTTAGTCACCTTGCTTTTTCTACCTTTACGAATGATTTGATTCATTGTTGGCATAAATGAGAATTAAAAATATCCTCTCAAGGAGGACAAACAAACAAGAAGTTTGAACGTCGTCCACCAGAGGTGGAGCTATTCACCCCCAAAAGGATTACTACGCTCTATTTAAGATGCCGACATTATATATGATATTAAAAAACTTGTCAAGAAAACAAGTTTAAAGCTGTACACAAGTTATTTAAAACATACTCAAGCCACCTGTAAACAAACCAGTGATATAAAAAATAATGGGAACAATCAATTGAAAACCAAAAAATATAAAAACTAATAATATCATGAAACCATATCGCTCTAAAGCTATTTTTAAACGATATTGCGAATCTGGTAATAAGGCATAAAGAACTTTAGAACCATCCAAAGGTGGAATGGGTACTAAATTAAAAATCGCCAGTAAAACATTTGCATAAACGACAATAAATAGATAAGGAGTAATATGACCAACAGGAAAGAAGCGTATAGCTAAGCCAAATAGAAAAGCTAAAATTAAATTAGAGATTGGACCAGCTATAGCTACCCAAACCGGCCCCCACTTTTGATTTTTTAAATTGTATGGGTTATAGGGTACAGGCTTGGCATAGGCAAACAAAAATCTTCCTTGAGTGATAAAAAGTAACAAAAGTGGCATTAAAATTGTTCCCCACTTATCAATATGAGCCATGGGATTCAAAGTAAGCCGTCCAGCAAACTTAGCGGTTGGATCTCCGAGTTGATCAGCCATCCAGCCATGCGAGTACTCGTGGATAATGGCTGAAGGAATAATGACGATTAAAAAAAATAACAACGGTAGAAAATCCATATTGACAAAAAATATTAGTTAAGATATAATTTCCGCGCTATTATAACATAATTTACTAAAATAATAAAATATGACTAGAATTTGTACTATTTGTGGCAAAGAACCAAAAAAAGCTGCTAACCGCAGCCATGCCCTGAATAAGACTCTAAGAAGGCAAAAGCCTAATCTACAAAAATCTGTTGGCAAGCTTAAATGCACACGTTGTCTTCGTACTGAAGTTAAAAAAGCTAATCAATAATCGGGGATTAGCGCAGTTGGTAGCGCGCATGCATGGGGTGCATGAGGTCGTGGGTTCAAATCCCACATCCCCGACCAATCAAGACATTTCAAATTTTCAGGGGAAAGAGTTTGCTCGCTC
>CAZRZS010000040.1:0-6559 GCA_964604685.1 uncultured Gammaproteobacteria bacterium | reverse complement strand
TACATAACTACAGCTGAGGAATCTAATGTTTTGTCGCGTAAATAAGCATGTAAAATTAAACTTTGATTATGTGGAACAAAGGAATTAAATTCATTGCTTACATATTTATTAGAAAAACGATGAAATTTATGGCGTTTAGAAGTAACTTCATGCAAGCGGTTAAACTCTGCCAAAGCTTGATTGTCAGTGAATTTTTTTATTTGTACTTTTTCTCTCTCACAGCGGCGAATAAGATTGCGATGATTTTTATTCATGTTTTTAAGGAGTTTAGTTTCTGAAGGCAATAAGTCCAGTAGCCAAGTGGCTTCAGCTAAAACATGTATAGGAGCGCTCCTATAGCCGGCTTTTTTAAACATTTCCCTATTTTCCGGGATATCATCTATAAATGGACTGATACGAATAAAATCATATTTATTTTTTTTGGCAAAATTCTTTAAAAATTCAGTAAATTCTGTCAGTCTTTCCTGATTATGAAAATCTAAAATTGGTCCATAGGGCAGATATAGGAAACTCCCCCGCTTGGCATGGGTGCTAACAATCAAAGAACCACCAACTAAGACATTATTATCATAGATGCCAAAGAGCCAAGCTTTTTCATCCTGTTTTTTATAGAATTCGCCATAATGAGAAGATTGAACAAACAAGGTATAATCTTGTTTTAAAACAAAATCTTCCCATTCCTGTGGATTGTTTATTTCACGTATTTGCATATTCTATTTACGTCTTTTTCACTAATATGACAATTAGTAGGTAAATTAATAGACAAAATGGCTAATTTTTCTGCATTAGGACAGGAATTAGAAATATAACCACTAGCTTGTTGATTAATATCACAAGGGGCAATTGGGCAAGAATACCAATCACCTAAAATAATTCCAGCTTTTTTCGCCTGGAAGCGCATCGCTTTGGCATTATTTCTTAAAAGAGTATAGCGCAACCAAATAGAATCTTTATTCCATTCAGGTTTTTGCCTAGAAATTTTTTGGTCATAGAGTCTAGCAATTTTTTGCCGATGTTTATTCACTGTCTTTAGATTTTTTAATTGATTTAGTAATATTTGGGCTAAAGCATTGGGTAAAAGCGAAGGGTAAAAAGTAATTGGCCTGCCCTGTTTTTCTGGAATATAGATAATTTTGTTCATCAAGTTTAACATTCGCGCTAGACCTAATAACCATTTGCCAAAATTTAAGTTATACAACGATTTGCCTAGACTGAATAAAGGAAAGCTATTTAAATGTTGAATAACTTTTAGACGATTGGCTAAAGGCAATTGAGTCTGAAATTCCCTTAGTTTACTGGCAATAATTTCTTGATTAGTGATTAAAGCTCCGCCCCTGCCACAGGAAACAATTTTGTCGCTGCCAAAACTAAACATGCCAATATCGCCAAAAGTGCCAACCAGTTGTTTGCTATAACGAGCCCCTAAAGCATGAGCGCAATCTTCAATCACCTTTAATTTGTATTTTTGGGCAATGGTCAATAATTTATCCAAATTCGCTGGTTTGCCAAAAGTATGCTGAATAATCAAAATTTTGGCTTTATCAGTTATTTTCTTTTCCAAATCTTCTGGGTCCATATTGAAATCATCACAGACATCAACATAAATTGGCTTGGCCCGGGTCCAATTGATGGCATTGCTTACAACCATACAAGTATAAGCTTGAACTAAAACATCATCATTTTCTTTTGCACCTAAAGCTTTAAGAGCATAATGTAAAGCTGTCCGGCCACTGTCATAAGTAAAAACGTTTTTAATTTGAAAATAATCTCGTAGCCACTCCTCTACCTTATTAATAGCTTGACCGTGACATAGATTTTTCCAATGCCAAGGCAAAAACAAAAAAGCACAAGCGGTTTTAAGGTCTTGGAGTGTCAGATTTGGCGCAAAACCAGTAAAAATTGGTTTATTAAATAGTTTCATACTACTACCCTTTTATTTCCTTATATACCACGGAAGGAATTCTATTTTCTAAAAGAATAACTGCCTCAGTGTCTTTTAAAGATTTTACGTATTCTAATAATTGATAACGATCAAAGATTATTTTTATTTCCAACTTATATTTGTCAATTACACCTCGTCTAAGTGGTTCAATAAAGTCTTTGGTAATAATAATTAATTCATCAGCCACAAATGAAATTTCCTCGCCAATTTTTTCATGCATTTCATCACTTTTTTCACCAAGCTCCAGCATTCCACGCGTGATCACAATCCGACGTTTATTGGAAGGCATTTTATGTAAAACATCATCAAGGACCGCTTTAAAGCCATTAGGATTGGCATTGGCGCTATCATCTATAATTGTGCAGTTGCCATATTTATAGATATTTAAGACGCCATCTGGCAATTTTAATTTACTGACTTGAGCCTTAATTTCTTCTTTACTTAAACCAAGTTCCAAGGCCGCTAACACTACTGGAGCAATATTTAAGGCATTATACTCACCAGGGATTGGCGCCTCCAATTCATAGAGGATATCATCTACTTTACCCAGACATCTAATTCCTTCATCTGTTGTGTTAGTTTCATAAATTAATAAATTTGGTTTGTTTTCTTCTCCCAAACCAAACGTTTTTACTCGACAATTTAATTCTGACAAAAATTCCATACAGTAAGGATTATCGGCATTGATTATAGCCAAGCCAGTTTTAGGTAAGGAATGCAAAAGTTCATACTTAGCCGCCTGAGTATTTTCCAAACTACCAAAAAGAGACAGATGTTGAGTATTAATAGCAGTTAGAATGCCTATTTGGGGTTTTACCATATTGGCCATCTCTTTAATTTCCCCAACTTTATAGGCACCCATTTCCACTACCAAAATATCTATTTCATCCAATGGATTATTAATAATGAATTCAGCCACGCCAATTTCAGTATTAATGTTTTTAGGTGTAGACAAAACTTTAAACTTTCCGGACAAAACTTTAGAAAGAAAACATTTAACTGTACTCTTGGCATAGCTGCCTGTTACGCCAATTACAGTAAGATGTTTTTGCTGCAAATCTATTTTCTTACTAGCTTTACTAATATAGTATTTTTTAACTAACATTGTCGGATACTTAATTAATTTAACTACGACACTTAATATCAAAAAGCGAACAATAAGCAAAATAAGCAGAGTTATCCAATCACCCTTAAAGAGAAATAGCCCGCCTTCTAAAACTAAGGATAGAAAAATAATCAGTATGGCTTTTTTGGTAAGTCTAGGTCGGCCTAAGCGCTTGGTAATAAAGTTATATATTGTATCCACCAAATCAACTGAAAAAAGTGCTACAATTAAATACTTCAAGGTCAAAATATTGTTAAAGGGCCAAAAGAAAATAATAATAGCAATCACTGAACGCCAAAGTAATTTATAACGCAAAAAATAATTATGCCCTTCAACAGTACTCAAAAAATCTTTAAATCTGTCCCAGCGATATTCTTTCAATTGCCAAATATAACAAAAATTGGCATAATCAACAGTCGCGCTGATAAGCCAAAGAAAGGCAATTAAAATATTAATTGGAGAAAGCATAGATAATCTCTAATAATTTTTCTGGCATTTGCAGATGTAGGCCATGGCGACCGCCTTTGATTATCTCTAATTTACACTTAGGAATCAACTGTTTTATTTTTTTACCATGACGCAGGGGTACAAATTTATCTTTAGTCCCCCAAACTACCATAGTGGGAGTTTTTATTTTAAATAATAGGTACGTTAAATCTTGTCGAATAATTTTTTTGAAGATATCCCTCTTAATACCTGAAGTACACGAGTAGTCTGGTGAATTTATAAATTTATAAATAACTTTACGCACGGGAATATTATATTTCTCTAAAATAGGTATTCGTAAAATTAATTTACTAAACTTTGCTAAACCCATAAAAAGCCAACGGCGTAAAGCTTTATGTGGCCGAAAGACAGCAGCTCCGCTTAAAACTAGTTTATCAACTAATTTGGGTTCATGGGCCACAAGATAACTAGCGACTTGGCCACCAAAAGAATGACCTAAAAGAATAATTTCTTTTACATCAGGTACTTGTTTTATTTTATTTTTAGCAAAATTTGCATAGTCCTCTACTCCCCAGATTCTATCCGGACAAGGTTCTGAACCAAAACAAGGTAAATCAATACAGACCACGTCAAATTTTTCATCAGCTATGGAGATAAATTCATTCCAAGTTTGTTGATTACCTCCCCAGCCAGGCAGGATGACTAATGTCTTTTTATTTGACATTTTTATTTAATTATTTTCTTACCTAAATATTTTTTTACAATTTTGGGAATTCTGATAAAGCCATTCTTTTGTTGGTGATTTTCCACAAAGGCCAAAGGGAAACGACTTAAAGCTACTGCGGTACCATTCAAAGTATGAACAAAATCTGTGCTGTCATCAGCTCGTTTATATTTAATATTTAACCTCCGTGCTTGGTAGTCCAGACAATTGCTGGCACTGGTAATTTCACCATAATCATCTTTCATAGGCAACCAAGCCTCTATATCATACTTACGATAGGCTGGACCACCCAGTTCGCCACTGGGTGTATCAATAACTCTATAAGGTATATCCAAACCATTAACAATTTCTTTTTCAATAGTTAATAATTCTTCCAAAAGTTTGTTACTATCTTCAGGTTGACAAAAAATAAACATCTCAAGTTTAGTAAATTGATGAACACGATAAAGGCCTTTAGATTCTTTACCATAGGCTCCACCTTCAGTGCGGAAGCAATGGGATAAAGCACAATATTTAATCGGACCTGAAGATAAATCTAAAATTTCGTCTTTGTGATAGCCTAAAGTTGTGATTTCGGCTGTGCCTATTAAACTCAAATCCTGATCTTGGATAGCATAGGTCTGGGTCTCTTCTCCCCGAGGATTAAAACCAGAACCTTCTAGAACGTCGTTACGGACCAAATCTGGCGTTTCCAGCAGTTTATAGCCATGTTTTAGGCAAATATCTATGCCATACCTAATCATGGCCTGATTCAGTAAAACGGCGTCATTTTTAAAAAAATAAAATTTAGACCCGGTTACTTTAGCACCACGTTCAAAATCAATTAGATCAAGCTCTGTCATCAGGGTTTCGTGGTCTTTGGGCTGAAAATTAAATTTGCTGGGTTCACCATGTTTTTCCAATACTCGAAAAGCCTCCTCATTACCAATAGGTACATCAGGATGAGTTAAATTAGGGACGGCTAGTAACAAATTTTTGTATTCTTCTTCAGCTTGCCTCTGTTTATTCTCCAAAGTTTTAATTTTATCCCCAACTCCGCGCATTTTGATAATTTCTTCTTCACTAGGTTTGTCTTTAGATTTTTGATTACGCAAAGCTCGCAGTTTTTCAATTTCCTGCAAGTTCTTACGCCGCTCATCATCAAGCTTGAGTAATTCATCAATATCAACTTTGTTATTGCGTTTTTTTGTATTGTCTTTAATTAGATCCACATTATCATGGATAAATTTGATATCTAGCATAAGTTATAATTTATATTCTTTAATAATTTGTTTTATAAATAATTTGTGGTTATTCATACTAGACGTTCAATATATTTACGAATCTTACTGCCTTTTAATCTTTTTTCCTGATAGGGACTAAGTTTAACAACACGACAATCAAAATTACATTTCATTAGTTCTTCTTCTAAATTATCAACATATGCCTTTTGGTCATAACCAAGAGCTATAATATCCGGACAAATCTCTTTTATACATTTATAGGGATCAGTGTCATCACCTAGAATAACTTGGTCAATCAAATCTATATGCTTTAGAAATTCCTGTCTTTCTTCTTCAGTATGCAAGGAACCTATACCTTTGATTTTTTCTACATTTACATCTCGCGCGACCACAACTATTAGCTTTTCTCCATATTCTCTTGCTTGCTTAAACATATGGATATGACCGCCATGAATAATATCAAAAGTACCAAAGACCATGACAGTTTTCATATTATTTTTTCTCTTTATCCTCAAAATTTTCTGGCTTCATCAATGGAAACAGAACACACTCACGAATTGGTTTATTCTCAAAAAAGGCAAAGAATCTTTCTGAAAAACCAAAACCGCAAGTTGGTGGCATGCCATGTTCCAGAGCTTCAACAAAATCTTCATCATACATCTGAGCTTCCGTGTCCCCAGCTTCACGCAATTTAGCCTGTTCTTTAAAGCGTTTAGCTTGGTCTAAAGCATCATTGAGTTCTGAATAGCCATTACCAAGTTCAGAGCCAGCAATAATAATTTGGAAACGTTCAGTTAACTCCGGGTTATTTGCTTTACGTTTAGCCAAAGGCGAAACAAAAACAGGTACATTAATTAAAAAGCCTGGACCTTTTATTTGTTTACGGCAATATTTCCATAGAGAATCAACCAAGCGCCCCTTACTTTCTTGTTTTTCATATCCAATTTTTAATTCATTTAATTTTTCTATAATTTCTTTTTCGCTAGCTTTTAAGACATTAATTTTAACAATTTTTTTAATAGTTTTGACATAGTCATAGCGCTCCCAAGGTTGATTTAAATCAATTTCACCATGATTACCGATGATAAATTTAAGAGTCCCCCAGACTTCCTGAGCCA
>CAZRZS010000039.1:0-6845 GCA_964604685.1 uncultured Gammaproteobacteria bacterium | reverse complement strand
TATCAAAAAACCACCACTTAATTAAGTGGTGGTTTAGAGTTTTGGGACAGCCCCTATTTGAGCGATTTTATTTTAATTTTTTTATCAAAATTTTTTCTATTACGGTCGGGTCAGACGAGCCTTCGCTAGCTTTCATCACCATGCCTTTTAAGAATTTTAACACTGGTTCTTTGCCAGCTTTGAATTGGCTGACTTGCACTGGGTAGTTTTTAATAACTTCATCAACCATTTTGGCAAGTTTCTCTTCATCCGCCACTTGTCCCCAGCCTTTGTCTTCCAAAATATGTGTAGGATCTCTATCTTTGTCAGAGTTAACCATTATTAAGAGGATTTTATAAGCATTTGTTGAGTTTACCCGGCCGTTGTAAATCAGAGCTATTAGTTCGGCAAAATTTTCTGGGGTAAATTTTACATCTGTGATATTCAGATTTTTCTTATGCAACGCGCCTAAGAGCTTGCTCGTTATCCATCCACCAGCCAGCCGGGCTGTTTTTTGTGGCACATTTTCGGCTTTATTTTTTGATTCTGGAAAAGAATCAAGCCATTCTTGTAATTCACTCATAACGGCTTCTGTAAAATCAGCTAAGGCTTTGTCAGTACTGAGAATTTTGGCATCAGAATATGATAGTTGATATTCTTCGTGAAATCTTTGGCGTTTGCTTTGGGGCAGTTCTGGCAAAGAAATTTTATCTGCCAACGCCTCATCGGGCCCTTGCCTCGTGGCGATGGCAATTTTTTCAGGATGGAAGGGTGGAATATCTGGTTCAGGGAAATAGCGGTAATCATCAGCATTTTCTTTAGTACGCTGTAAAACGGTTTCGCCTTTAGCTTCATTCCAACCGCGAGTTTGCTGTTCCCATGTTTCGCCATTATTTAGTAATGCTGTTTGCCGCTGGATTTCATAGACAATGCCTTTTTCCACAGCCTTAAAAGAGTTAAGATTTTTTAATTCTACTTTGTTATTTAGCCGGTAACCGTTTAGCGCTTTCACCATTCCATTCACAATTTCAAATTTGCCTGCTTCTTGCACTGAAATATTAGCTTCACAACGTAGGTGCCCTTTTTCCATATCCGCATCAGAAATATCAAGATAACGAAAAAGCGTGCGCAGTTCTTGACAATAAGTTTTGGCTTCCAACGCAGTTTTAAAATTTGGTTCAGTCACTATCTCCACCAATGGCGTTCCCGCCCTATTGAAGTCAACAAGCGTATTTTTATCATTATCGTGTAGCAATTTAGCCGTATCTTCTTCCAAATGGACGCGAGCGATGTTGATTTTGGCAGTCTCGCGGACATTGTCTCCAAGCGGAAATTGTAATTCAATAAAGCCATGTTCGGCAATTGGTTCATCATATTGGGAAATTTGGTAGCCCTTGGGAAGATCTGGATAAAAATAGTGTTTGCGGTCAAATTTTGATAATTTATTAATGTGACAGTCCAAAGCTTTGCCAATTAGTACTGTCCAGGCGATAGCTTGTTTATTTGGTACTGGTAAAGTACCAGGGTGGGCCATACAAATGGGACAAATATTAATATTAGGTTCTTTAAAATCAGGATCATTTTGACAACTGCAAAACATTTTGGAATTGGTTTTCAGCTCCACATGAACTTCCATGCCAATGATGGGGGTATATTTCATATATAATGATTTTACCTTCTGCAGAAGGTCTTTTTGTTATTCTATTGATGATTCAGTTGATACAATTTTAGCTGATGTTTTTTTCAACTCTAGATAGAGAATGGTTGGAGCGGCTGAAGTCAAAGGTGTAAAAAGCAGGCTAATAGCCGTACTGAGCAAGGTTATAAGAGAAATAGCAATAGCATAGGTTAAACTGCCTTGAGTTAAGTTATTAATCACCGCTTCCAAGGGGATGTTTATTAACCATTGAACTAGCAAAATAATGATGCCAAAGATTATGGCTGGAGCTAATAAGCGCCATAGAGTAGCCCACCAACGGCCAGTTACTAGTTCTTTACTAGTGTGTAATGCTTGTAAAGTTTTGTTTTCATCAATAGCCACGGCATAAAAAGTGAAAGCGAACCAGACTATAAAAATAATACCGGGGATGATAACTAAAACTAGGCCACCTAAGATAATTAAAAAGGTTAAGAATGATACGAGAACAGCCGGGAGGATAAGATGAATAGTAGTTTTTAATTCTTCTTTGGTGTTTTTAACTGGCTTATTATGGCAACGCGCTACCATGGCTCGAATAAAAGCTAGAGAGATCCAGAGGCTAAAAATAGTAGCCATTAAAAAAATTAAGACATAAATAACTATAATTACACCAAAACCATAAATAATTAGGGCGGCAGTAAAAGAACCTAAGATGACAGTTGTAATAGCAATGAGGCCAGTGGGGATAAAAAGCCAGAGCATGTATTTGAGAAATAGCTGCCAATTGTTTTTGTACAACTCAAGGCTTTTATTAATTATGTCTTTGACTGAAATCAACATAGGAATAAATTTAAGAATTTAAATGTTTTTGCACTTCTTGCCATATTATATCATGGATTTCTTCTTTAGTTAAATTGGCATTAATTTTTTGCCAGCCAAATTCTTCACCAAGTTTAAGATGGGCTTGGCGGACTTTAGCAACCAATTCTGGATTAGTTTCGTGAGTATGGCTATCTTCTTGAGCTTGCATGAAGCGTTGGCCTTCAAATAAAAATGCTAAATCTTCTTTTAGTAGGTCTTGATTAATTTTTAGTAAATATTGTTTATCAACACCAGCTCCTAATCCCCAGGCAATACCAGTACCAGTATAGTCTTCGGCAACAATATTTATACCTTGATCCAGTTTTTTCTTTAATTCATTCTCATAATCTTTACGATTTTGGGCATAGAGAGTCTGTGCCTCCTGAGCGGAGAGATTTTCTGGATTGTTTTTTCTTAGATAAGCATTTATACGTGGACCAGTAGGTTTTAAATCGTAACGTGGGTACTTGAGATACTCAGTTTGATAGCCTTCTCTATTTAATTTATCTACTAATAACTTGGCCTGGGTGGTTTTACCTGTATTATTGACGCCGTAGATGACAATAAATTTACCTTTTAACATAAGTAACAAAACTAAAACCCTCATGATCCTCTTTCCAAGTTTCTTGCCAGATGTTTTTATCTATCTCCGGGAAAAATACATCACCATCTACTTTTTGATGCACGTGAGTGATGAATAGAGTATCAACGTGATTAATAGTTTGAGCGTAGATACTGGCACCACCACAGACATAAACGTCCTCGTCTTTTAATTCTTCCCAAGCTTTGTCTAAATCATTATAAACACGCACCTCATCTGGAGCTTTAAAATTTGGATCACGGCTTAAAACCACAGTTTTTCTGCCTGGCAAGGGCTTGCCTAAATATTCCAGAATAGATTCAAAAGTAGCCTGGCCCATGAGGCAGGTTTTGCCTAGAGTAGTTTTTTTGAAATACTGAAAGTCTTCCGGGATGTTCCAGGGGATTTTATTATTTTTGCCAATGCAGTTGTTTTTTGCCACAGCGGCGATGAGGGAGAACATAGTTTTAGATACGGATTTACGAATGATGCTAATTTACTAATGCACGGATTTACGAATGATGCTAATTTACTAATGCACGGATTTACGAATGATGCTAATTTACTAATGCACGGATTTACGAATGATGCTGATTTACGAATAACACTGATTTGAATATTTGTAAATTGGTATTATTAGTAAATTCGTATTTAAACAGCAATCGGGAATTTAATCCGATCATAGCTTTCATAATTTATGAGTTTAGTATCAGTATATTCCCAATCAAATATTGATTTAAAATTATTGGTTTTAATTTGTGGTAAGGGATAAAGATTTGGATCACACGCTAATTGTTCCTTGGCGCCATCAACATGATTTAAATAAATATGCACATCAGCCAAAAAGCCTGTGAGTTTGCCTTCTTTTAAGCCAGTTTCTTTAGCTAGTAAATGTAACAATGTGGCGTAACTAGCAATATTGAATGGCAACCCGAGCATAGTATCAACTGAACGTTGGCTCCAAAATAAGTTTAATTTTCCGTCTAGCACTGTTACTTGAAAACCATAATGGCAAAAGGGTGGTACGACAATGTCTCGGTCTATTGGATTCCAAGCCAAAACCAGCATTTGACGGCTGTAGGGAGTTTTTTTTAAATCATCCACCAATCTTTTAAGTTGATCTACGCCTTGTCCAGTATAATCTGTATCATAATTTTGGTATTTAGCGCCAAAATGCCGCCATTGCCAGCCATAAATTGGACCTAAATCACGTTCAGCCAGCATTTTTTTCTTTGTTTCTTCATCATGTCCGTAGGGTACTTTTAAAGGTGTACACCACTCATCCCAAATATGGTTGTTGCGATCTGTGAGCCATTGTTTATCACTAATGCCTTTAATAAAAAATTCCAATTCAGAAACAATTAAGCGGTAGGGCATTTTTTTAGTAGTCAAAAGCGGAAAGCCATCCTTCATATTATGTTCAAACATGGCTCCAGCAATGGCTAAAGTGCCAGTGCCAGTGCGGTCATCTTTAGTTTGGCCAGTTTCAAGAATTTTTTTGATGATGTTTAAGTAAGCTTGCATAATACGGATTTACTAATGCACTGATTTACGAATGATGCTAATTTACTAATGCACTGATTTACTAATGATGCTAATTTACTAATGCACTGATTTACTAATGCACGGATTTACTAATGATGCTAATTTACTAATGCACTGATTTACGAATGATGCTGATTTACGAATTTACGAATTTGAGTATTTGTAGATAAGCATTATTTGTAAATCTGTGTTATCCTGTGCTGCCATAACCTCCACGGTTTGGGTCGTTCATTTTTTCTACTTCCTGCCATTCAGCTGTGTCAATTCGCATGAACATGCCTTGAGCAATTCGTTCTTGCTTGGCTATTTTTACATCTTGGTTCGTAGTGTTATAAACAGAAATTAAGATTTCATCATCCTCACCACAATAATCCTGGTCTATTACACCGATGCCATTAGATAACAATAAACCTTTTTTATACATCAAGCTTGAGCGAGCGGAAATGATTAGTCCATAATTTTTAGGAGTTTGAATAATAAGCCCAGTAGGAATTTTTTCTACTTTACCAGCGGGGATAGTAGTTTCTTTTCTAGCATAAAAATCAAAAGCCACTGAACCAGAAGTATGGTATTCTGGTAGAGGTAGTGATTTGTTTAAACGCTTAATTTTTACCCGGAACGGATTTGCAGATGATGCTAATTTATTAATATGCGAATCATCCAGTTCGTTGCTATTGGAGTTTAATATTCTTTTTATTTTCAAATATTTTCCACCGAAGTTTACCAGTAAACCAAGCTTTTTATTTTCGGCATTTAGATAGCGCATTATTTGATTAAAATCTTGCCGTTCAAGGATTTGTTTGTTTTTTATTTCAATAATTATCGTATCTTCAACTATAAAATCTATTCTATTGCGTCCTTCGCGTTCACCTTGAAAAGAAGGTGGTAGAGTTTTTTCTCTTTCATAACTTAAGTTTTCTTGCTTGAATTTCCCTTCAATCGCATCACATATCTGTTTTTCATTTATGTATCTACCTAATTCATTATGAACTGAAAAAAGCAAGCCATTAATTTTATAGCTTAGATCTTTGTATAATAAATTATCAGGCATAGTTTAATTAGTGTATTTGTAAATCAGCATCATTCGTAAATCTGTGGATTAAGTCATCTAGTTGCTTGTAGAGTTCATCAAGGTTTCCATTGTTGTTAATAGTTTCTGAAGCTTGGGAAGCAATTTCAGCTATTTTTAATTCTGCTTCACGTTGGTGATCAGCCTTGAATTCAGCTAGAGTTTTTTCTTTGTCATCAGTTTTTTCTTTACGGCCAGTGATTCTAATATAGCGAATTTTTAAATCAGCAAAAATATGGATTAAGACAAAACCGGGTAAAGCTTGGAGATGTTTAACATCGCCAGGCCGGCGTACGCCATCAATAGCAATTATTTTATTCTTATCTTTTTTTACATCTTCAGCTAGAGTTTTAGACAAGATGTCTTCAGAAAAATTTTTCCGTAGAATTTGTGAGAGGCTTTGGAAATTTTCTCGGCTGTTATCTAAATACAGACGGTTTAAAATATCACTCAATATGCTAGAAAAACGATAAGTACTGGCGTCATATTTTTCTTTTAAATAAGCAACGGCGGTGCCTTTGCCGCTGGCGATTTGTCCGGTGAAAGCTAAAATTATTTTTGCCATAATTATTCTTCTTTAGCCCAGTCAGAGACGTATTGGCGGCAGATAATACCAGCGGCATCTAACATTTTTCGTGAAGCTATCCAGATATCTTCATCATGGTATTTATCGCTTTCATAAATTACTTCAGTAATGCCAGTTTGGATAATGGATTTACTACATTCATTGCAGGGAAAAAGGCCGGTATAGATTTTACAATTTTGAGTTTTAGCATTGGCATTAAAGATAGCGTTTTCCTCAGCATGGCAAACATAGGCGTATTTAGTGTCAGATAATTTGCCTTCCCGTTCCCAAGGGAAAATATCACTATCTACTCCGCGAGGGAAGCCATTGTAGCCCAGGCCAATAACCACATTATTTTGGTCAACAATAACGGCTCCATTTTGCGTTGAGGGGTCTTTTGAACGTTCAGCAATAACATGGGTCATGCGCATAAAACATTCATCCCAGGAAATATAATTTTGACGAGGTTGGGTAGGCATAGAATTGAGATTAAAGACGAAGGTAGTTTAGCAAAAATCATCAGTGGTTGCAAGTATTAAAAACATCCCTGCGGGGGCCGTCCCAAAACTCTAAACCACCACTTAATTAAGTGGTGGTTTTTTGATAT
>CAZRZS010000038.1:0-7230 GCA_964604685.1 uncultured Gammaproteobacteria bacterium | reverse complement strand
CGGCGTTGTGCGCCGCCAACCAAATTTTTACCGAAAATCCGAAAAGTTTTTTTATGGTAGCCCGTAGGGGAATCGAACCCCTGTTACTTGGATGAGAACCAAGCGTCCTAGCCACTAGACGAACGGGCCATAAAATCGCCAAGATTATATTATATTTTTTTATTTTTGTAAACCTATCTAGTCGGCGGTACCTGATAATATTGTAATATAAAATTAGCAATTTTGCCAAAAACTGGAGCTGCCGTAGCTGAAGAAAAAGTTCGTTGCGGTTTTTCAAACTTTATCAGCATAACAAATTTTGGATCATCAACTGGAGCATAACCAATAAAACTATGAATGGTTTCATCTGTGTAGCCACCTAAACCAGGAATTTGGGCAGTGCCAGTTTTGCCAGCCACATAATATCCAGAGACACCAGCCAGCTTGCCATGAATGCCTTCCACTACATTAACCAACATACCCGATAACAAAGCCGCGCTCTGCTTATTTATCACCTGCCTAATTTCTTCTGGCTTAAACCGCTCTACCTTGCCATCACTATATCTAATTTCTTGTATAATATATGGCTTCATTAAAGTACCACCCTTAGCAATGGCGCTAAAGGCAGTAATTAATTGCAAAGGTGTCGCGGTAATCCCTTGACCAAAGGAAGCTGTAGCACCATAACAATCCAAGTCATCACCTTTTTTAAGTTGCAGAGTACTAATGTCTCCAGAGACTTCACTATCCAACTGAATCCCCTCTTTTACGCCAAAACCAAATTTTTCTACATATTCATTAAATTTTTTCTTGCCTAATTGTTCAGCCACAAAGACCATGCCGGTGTTAATAGAATTTTCTAAAACTCCAGTCATGGTCTGGGTTTCATAAACTTTGCCATTAGCATTTTTAATTGGTTTTTGACAAAGACCAGCCCGTGAACCAGTATCATAAAAAGTGCTATCCGGGGTTAAAATTTCTTCATTCAAAGCCGCGGCCATTCCCACCGGCTTAAAAACTGAACCTGGTTCATAGGGAGTAAAGATAGTAGTGTTGTTGTAAACATCACCAGACTCAACTTGGTTATATGTATTGGGATCAAAATCTGGCAAAGAACACATAGCGCGAATGGCTCCGGTATTAGGGTCCATAATAATCAAAGCCGCACTCTGGGCTTTAAATTCCGCTGTATACTGGCGTAATTTTTCACAGGCTTGAAATTGCAATGTCCGATCTATACTTAATAAAATATCAGCTCCATCTTCAGCTGGCTTGAAATTCCAACCCGCTAAAGTAATTTTACCGCCCAAAGCACTTTTAGCCCCAGAAAAAAAACCCCCAGAACCTGCTAATTCCTTTTGCCAATAGCCTTCTATGCCATAGCGACCAACATCATTACCTTCTTCATCTTTACCGACAAAGCCAATGACATGAGCGGCTAAGTTGCCTTCGGGATAATAACGGAAAGGCTGACGCTTCCAACCAATGCCAGGCAATTGTTTTTCCTGCAATTGGTTAATAACAGCTTCATCAACTTTTTTTTCCAAAGGTTCATAAGGATCATCACGCTTGTTAATTTGCAAATACACAGAAAACTTTTTGTCATCATCATAGTGAAAAACCGTGGCTAAACCCTCTGACACATCTTCGGCCATCTCATCACTGGTAATTTCATAAGTATTGGCATATACTAAAAAATGATCCCGATTTATGGCTAAAGGATACTCCTCCCCTGTTCTTGAATCCTGTATATATACATTACCGCGTTTAGGAAAAAGATTGTTATAAACATCATGGGAACCTGAAGCCAGAGCTACATAAAAACCATGTTGAAAAATCATTAAAATAACTAAACGTGCGGTAATTAACAAAGCTAATAAAACAAAAACAATTAAAGTAACACGAAGACGAAGGTCGCTGCTAAACCCTGTCTGATAATCATCTCTAAGTTTTGATCTTACATAACGCATTTTTAAATACGTTTTTGCCTGCCCATGCGCTTCTTAGCTGTCTCTTCATCTATTAATCCTTCTTTTAGCAAAGCTTTAAGAGCATTTTCCATGGAAACCATGCCTTCTTTAGCCCCAGTCTGGATAGTGCTAGGAATTTGAGCAATATTATTTTCACGAATTAAGTTTGACACGGCTGGCGTGTTTATCAAAATTTCTCGAGCCGCCACTCGGCCTTTTTTGCCTGGCAACAAATGTTGCGCCACCACGCCGCGTAAAACAGCGGCCAACTGAATCAAAATCTGTCTTTGTTTAGGACCTTCAAACACATCAACAATTCTCTCTACAGCTTCAGCAGCGCTTGAAGTATGCAAAGTGGAAAAAACTAAATGACCTGTTTCAGCAGCAGTCAAAGCCGTGGCAATAGTTTCGGGGTCACGCATTTCTCCAACTAAAATCACATTAGGATCTTGGCGCAGAACATGTTTCAAAGCTTCGGCAAAAGATTTCGTGTCTGTGCCAATTTCTCGCTGTTCAATCAGACTTTCCTTATCTTGAAACAAAAATTCAATAGGATCTTCCACAGTAATAATATGGGCTTTGCGCGTCTTGTTGATTTCTTCAATCATGGCAGCCAACGTAGTTGATTTACCATGGCCAGTGGGACCAACCACTAAAACTAAACCATCTAAAAGATTAGTAAAATCCACTAAAGCGGGCTCAAAACGTAAATCTTTGGGTGTAGGAATATCTTTGGGTATAACCCGGGCAGCCAAACCTATTTTACCCTCCTGTTGGTGTAAATTAAGACGAAAACGCACCTCAGACTGTTCATACCCCAGATCCAGCTCTAAAGCCTCTTGAAAATGCTGTTTTTGCCCTCCTGAGAGCAGGGAAAACACTGCTGATTCCAATTCTTTGTCAGGTAAAACTTTTTCCTCTAAGGCCTTTAATTCCCCCTCTACACGGATAATGGGTTTTTCGCCAGCAATCAAATGCAAATCCGAAGCCCCAGCCGAAATAGCTTCAACAAAATATGATTTAATGGTTTTCATAAATCTAGGTTAAAATATATAATGATATTTTACCATATTTATAACTGACTCACAATGCTTGATTTTTCTTTCAAAAATAGGTAAACTTAGGCCTACCGGGCTATGGCGCAGTTGGCTAGCGCGCGTCGTTCGGGACGACGAGGTCGGCAGTTCGAGTCTGCCTAGCCCGACAAAACCCCCCGCATCTTATGATGCGGGGGGTTTTAATTTTCCTTACTTACTTCTTTTTTTTTATTTCCTCTTTCAATTTACTCCATTGGGCTACCACGACTTTGGCCACCATCTTTTTAACATTATCTGCCAAGCCATTTTGTATAGCATATTTGTCTACATATTTTTTGACTTCAGCCATATACTTACTCTTGGTCAAATTATTGTATTGTGCCGAACCTAAAACCTGCTTTTTCAAACCTGTATAGACTTCAGCAGCATGATCCAGCATTTGTTCACGGACTTCCTTGCCCTTGGTAGAAATATTTAGCCACATCATACCAGCGCCTAACAAACCACCAAGAAAAAGACCTTTTTTAAATTTACCCATAGATTTAATATTAAAATTAAAGCTATGGTAGTATATCATAAAACAAACAACCCGCCAATTGGCGGGTTGTTTTAAACTAAATATTACTTTAAACCTAACTCGCTGGCAGCTTTCTTAAAATTAGCCACACTCAACTGTTGACTATCCGACAGTTCAAAGAGCTTATCATGCATTTCAAAGCCTTTGTTTTGTTCTTTAGCACACTCAAAGGCTTCAGCAGCTTTTTGAGCCTGAGCATGGAGTGATAAAGGGAAATGACGATAGGTAAATTTCACTTTGTCACCATAATCAGCTAAAACTTGGTCAATGGTTGGGGTAAAGCGGACACAATAAGGGCACTCAAAATCTGAAAATTCAACGAGAGTTACACCAGCCTTTTCATTTCCACGCCAAATAGCATCAGGTAATTCTGGCATATCAACCTTAACAATTTCTCCAGTCTTTTTATCTTTCATAAAATCAAAGTTTGGTTCTTGCCCAGCCAATAGAACATCAATGACTTGTTTAATGGCATCATATGGTAAAGCTCCACTAATGAGATAGCCATTAATAAAGGTAGCTGGTGTGCCATTGACTCCTAAAGAAGCCCCTAAGTTCATATCAGCTTTAACCGTGGCAGCATATTTGCCCTCGTCTAAACATTGACTAAACTTCTCAGGTGCTTCAGTAATTGCTGACAAAATAGGACCAGAACCAGCTTGCGAATGATCACCAGAAAAATATACTCCCAACATAACAAAAAAACCAATTGTACAAAGTACCATAACCCCTCCGACAATACCTAATAAAAATAACTGACCTTTGCTTAAAGAAGCAAATAAACCGGAATTTTTTGACATAAAAAATAATTAAGATTTAATAATTATAATATTTTAACACAACTAAAATTATTTTACAAGCTTTATATATAGATTAGACAATTTCTCCACAATCGGTCCCCAACTATATTTCTTCTCTACTACCTCTCTCACCAATCCCTTCATTTTTGACATCTTCTCATGGTCAGCAAAATATTCATAAATTGTTCTAGCTAAATCAGCAACATTATTTGGCTCAACAACCACTCCGCCATCTTGGGCAACTGTTCGCACTCCAGGCAAATTACTAGCCACGACAGGCACACCTGAAGCCATGGCTTCTAACAAGACTGTGCCAAAGGCTTCACCTTGATTAATTGAAGGTAGTACAAATAAATCAGCCAGATTATAATAATATGGCAATTCCTCATTACTAATTTTACCCGTAAAATGCACAATGTTATTTAACCCCAAAATCTTAGTTTGGACTTCAAAATCTCTTCTTAAATCCCCTTCCCCTACTAAAATTGCTTGGAATTTAAAATCACGTTCTCTTTCTCTAATTAAAGCCAAAGCTTGAAGCAAGACGGAAATGCCTTTAAAATAGTGGGCCGAATCCATGCCACCCACAAATAGCAAAGTAGGTAAATCAGAATTCAAATTATTACGTAATAACAAAGCTTCAGATTTCTGTCTTGGCTGAAAACGTTCATTATCCACACCAAAGGTCAGTTCCATCCACTTTTCCTGATTTTGTTTATACATCCCCGATGCTTGACTTGACTGTAAATAATCAAAAGAACTAACTACCAACTTATCAGCTACACCTAAAATCCTTGGCATCCAATATTTATTATAATATTTAAAAAACAAGCCTTTCCAACCAGGTCCCCGCGTATCCATGTGATAGGTTATAACTAGAGGCTTGTGAGGATTTCTTTTTTTCCATTTACGAATTAAATTTGCAGTGCCAAAAAAAGGATAATGTAAATGAACCAAATCAAATTGGTCTAATTCATTTTTAATTTGTGGTAAATAAGAGGCATTGCCATAACGTAAAGTTGGTTCCAGATGCCGGGCGTAGTTAATTTGTTCTTGCAAAGCATCTACATGTGTTAGTGCTGGTTCCTCTGTCACTGGCTTAATTTCCTGATCAGCATAGGGTGCTGGTGTCAAAACTTCAACTTCATGCCCCAAAGCTGCCAAACCACTGGCTGTCTGGAAAACCACATTTCCCATGCCACCATAATATGGTGGATAAGTTGAGACAATCTGAGCAATTTTCATAACTATTCCTAAACCTCCTTGTCTAAAGCATTTTTTCTAACTACTTTTGTTATATCTTTACCTACTACTTCTAACTTCACATGCAATTTGAAAACTAAATAAAACAAAACGGCTATGGCAATGTACAAAACAAAATCAGTCCCCCGGCCAATGCCAAAAGTGTTAGCCACGACTACTGTGCTATTAGGCCATAATACAGCCACCGTAGTGGTTAACCAAAATATTATCCAAAAAAATGTTCCTTTGGTGCCAAGCAAACCTTCTCTTTTCTTTTTAACCACTCCACTAATGGCCAGGAGGACGAATAGGACAAAGAAAATTTGAAAAATTATTATCATAATTATTATCTTAAAAATTTAGCTAAAAACAAATCTTTAACTACACCTAGGCCTGTGTGCATGCCCTGGCCGTACTTATGATAAGTCACTTTAACCGGAAATTCAATATACCGCAGATTATATTTTTTGGCAAGGGCTGGTATTTCTGTGGCATGGGCCATGCGCTCTTGACTAATTTTAATTTTCTCTAAAGCCCGCCTATTTAAAATTCGAAAACCATTATGGGCATCGGATAACTTTAATTGCCAAAAACAACGATTAAATATGCGACCTAAAGGTAAAATAATATATCTCTTTAGGCAAGGAATCCTGGAACGTCTGTCTAAAAAGCGTGAGCCAAACAGAACATCTGCCTTGACTTGCTTCAACTTCTCTAAAGCCGGTTTAATATCTGCCGCATCAAACTGGCCATCGCCGTCAAAATGGACTACATAGTCAGCGCCAATTTCTAAAGCATAATCATGGCCTGTCTGCAAAGCCGCCCCTTGTCCGCGGTTAAGTTCGTGCCGCAAAACTATGGCTCCGACCTCTCTAGCTTCAATCATAGTTTCATCACTTGAAGCGTCATCTATAACTACAACTTTGTCTACATGATTAAAAAGGCTCCGCACTACGGAACCAATTTGTTTGGCCTCATTAAAAGCTGGCACAAGAGCAACAATCATAGGATCAAGTGTTAAAACCTAGCATCTCCTTATTGGCAATGGCATAATTAATGGTTTTTTGTAAACCATCTTCTAATTTAATCAACGGCAACCAACCTAATTCCTCTCTAGCTCGAGTCAATTCAGGCATGCCCTTGGGAGTTAAAAATACCAACGGATCTTCAAATCTAACTTGTGAAGTTGAATTTGCCATAGTAATAATCTTTTGCGCCACTTCATGCATGCTGTAAATTTCATCACCACCCAGATTAACTAATTTGACTTCTGGTCCGGTTTGCATTAGGCGAACTAAACCATCAATAGTATCAGAAATATAACACAGTGATTGTTCCAAACTCTCATCGCCATAAATTACTAAATCTCTGCCTTCTAAAGCGTCAATAATAAAATCAGGGACAAGCAGGCCATCACGGAGCTTCATGCGCGGGCCATAGGTGCTAAAGACACGGCCAATTTTAGCATCCAAGCCATAGACTTGACAATAAGTTTCCACACAGGTCTCGGCAAATCGCTTGCCTTCGTCATAGGCGCCACGGGGCGATAAATGGTCAACAATGCCTTCTTCATCTTCTTTAAACACTTTATGACTCTCTTGTGGCGGACCATAAACCACTGAACT
>CAZRZS010000037.1:0-7757 GCA_964604685.1 uncultured Gammaproteobacteria bacterium | reverse complement strand
TGGGTAGACAAAACCTTGCCTTTTTAAAATATTTGTTGTATTATACCTCCGCCTGTTAAACGGCGTTTTTTATTCTTAAACCATATATTTATGTTCCAAAAACCAATAGCTTCCCATGAGGAAGAAAAAAAATCAGTCCATGATGATGTTGAAACCGTGGTTGGGCCATCAGTTAATGTGGAAGGCGATTTTGCTTCTGAAGGCAATATTGTGGTTAAGGGCTCGGTTTCAGGTTCAGTCAAAACCAGCAAGTTGTTGACTGTGGAAAAAGGGGCAAAAATTATAGCCAATGTTAATGCAGGCAATGCTGTGGTTTCCGGTAGCATCAAAGGCAATATCAGGGTAAATGAGAGATTGGAATTAAGCGAAACTGCCCAAGTGGCAGGGGATGTAGCCTGCAAAATTTTAAGCGTGGCTCCTGGCGCTTTAATTCATGGCAAAGTGGTCATGAAAGGCATTGAAGTCAGCATACCTAATAAAGAAAATAAATCTTCTTTAGTTAAGAATAAACCCAAACTCGCTGTTAAGGTCGTTAGTTAATAATCAGCCATTAACGTCTTATTTTTTATGTACGTTTATCTCTACGACGACTTTTTGAAGCAGAAAAAGCATGATTCAACCATCAAGGCCATGGAAACCAGGTTGACGGATTTTGGCATTGCCGGCAAAATTATTCGTTTGCAGAATTTTACAAATGCCAAAATAGTGATTGACGAGGAGTTGCGCCGAGGTATTTCTGGTGTGATAATTGTTGGTAATGATCGGACTTTTGGTCATGTTTTGTCGCGAGCGGCCACTTGTAATGTCCTCTTTGGCTTTTTGCCAGTTGGCTCAGATAATGTTATTGCCAACATACTAGGGATTCCGGTTGATGAAGAATCCTGCGAGGTTTTAGCTAAAAGAAGAAAAATTAAATTAGATGTGGGCTGGTTTAATAACCGTTATTTTGTCTCCCAACTACATATTCCTGCCAGTAAGATTGCCGTTGAGTATGATGAAAAGTTTAAAGTGTCAGCTAAGAATCAAATGGAATTAGTGGTCTGCAATTTACAACCTTTTGATTGGCGCGGGCAGAAGATAAGAAATCGTAAAGCCATTCATCCCCAAGATGGCAAATTAGAAGCTTTTTTGCGGCCAGTTAATAAAAAGTTGTGGCGCGAGGTTTATGAAGAGCCAAGTATTTTTCCTTTTGAAGAAATGATTGTGTCTAGTAAGAGTCCTTTTGTAGTAGAAGCAGATGGCATGTCTTCCAAAGAAACGAAGATTAAAATAAAATTAGCCAGAAAGCGAGTGGAGATGATTGTTGGGAAAGAAAGAAAATTTTAATATCATGGGTATTCGTGGTCCAAAACCAAAAGGAGATAAAGGTGCCGAATAAGTATTTTTTTGATTTTTTGCGTGGACATTATGATAGAGATATAATTTGTCTGAAAAGAAAAAGAGACAAAGTGGAGAAAGCTTTAAAGATAAATACACGCGCGGGTGTCGTAATGGTAGCCGAGCAGGCTTGAGGTGCCTGTGTCCGTAAGGACGTGGAGGTTCGACTCCTCTCCCGCGCACCAAATACAAAACACCAATCAATTTGGTGTTTTGTATTGTTCCATTCATTGCTATAAGCCGAATTTTGTTGGACGTGATCATTTCTCTAGTCCCGATATTACTATCGGGATCAAACGAGCTAACTTTTCATCCCGATTAAATCGGGACGCTGCTCTTTCTCCAGGCAGGGTTTACCACGACACCATGTCACCATGGGTCGAATATAGTAGCTCTTGACTCGAGATCAAGAACACCCATATACTTTTCACGTTTCCCCCGACGCAAGGTCGGGGTAGTATTGTCTCTGTGGCATCACCGCTGGTAAAAGCGGGATCCCGTTGTGGCGGGACTTTCCCTATTCCGACTTCACGTCGGGACGGTGGGCGTTACCCACTACCATTTCCAATTAAATGGATAGAGTTCGGACTTTCCTCCCCACGACGTTACGTCGGGGGCGATCACACACAATGAATAGAACCATTTAATTATAGTACATTTTGAAGATTTTGTCAATGGGGGGTGGGTTGACGAAATGTTTAATTTTCGCTAAAATTACTACATATGAAACGTTCAGAAATTTTTATCATGGTGCTTCAATTGCCTTTGGATTTTTTGTTGTTGCTTTTTGCCGGTTTTTCCGCGTATCATTTTCGTTTTACTGATTGGGCAGTGAATTTAAAATCAGTGGTTTTTAAACTAAGTCTTTTGGATTTCATGAATGTAGTGGCTTGGGTTGCTATTGGCTGGCTAGTAATTTTTGCCCTTCTGGGGTTGTATTCAACTAATCCTAATCGTAAATTAGCTCGTGATCTCTTACGTGTAGTGGTGGCTTGTTCAGCAGGTTTGGCCGTTGTGGCTGTCTATGTTATGTTTAGTTTAGAACAATTTGATTCGCGTTTTCTCGTGGTTGCTTCTTGGGTATTTGCTATTATTTATGTTAGTTTGGGCAGAGTTCTAATGCGAGGTTTTAAAGGTTTACTCTATCGGGTTGGCTGGGGTCTGCGCCGCGTGGTTGTGGTTGGAAGTGAAGAGTTGACTGATAATGTTGTTAAAACTTTAAACACTAGAAGAGAATTGGGTTACAAAGTTGTCGGTAAATTAGAGAGTTTTTCTAATGGGGACATAGCTAAATTAGAAAAATTAAAATTAGACGAACTTTTGTTCATCAATCCCCGAGCTCATGAAAAGGAAACTTTGGAGGCCATGGATTTTTGTAATCAACATCATATTATTTTTAAATATTCGGCGGATTTATTTGCCACTTATTCTACTAATATGACCATATCCGCTTTGGCTGGCGTACCAATTGTGGAATTGAAACATACACCATTAGATGGTTGGGGTAGAGTAGCCAAGTTAATTTTTGATATAGTTTTATCTTTAGTAGCTGTGATTATTACCAGTCCATTATTATTAATCACGGCTTTGGTAATTTTAATTGAAACTGGCCGGCCAGTGATTTATTTTAATGAACGGGTGGGTATTCGTGGCAATAAATTTTTTACCTACAAATTTCGTTCCATGTATCAGAAAGATTCCACTGGGCCTCAGTTTGGAACTTTAGGCAAGAAAGCTGAAGAACGTGAACAAGAATTGATTAAAATACAAGGTGTTAAAACCGGTCCAATTTACAAAATTAAAGATGACCCTCGCATTACACCTTTCGGGCGGTTTATTCGCCGTTGGAGTATTGATGAATTACCGCAGTTTTTTAATGTTTTAGCTGGCACCATGAGTATTGTTGGGCCACGGCCCCACCAACCTAGGGAAGTGGAGAATTATGAGAAAGACTATCGCCAGGTTTTTTCTTTAAAGCCTGGCATCACAGGTTTGGCACAGATTTCCGGCCGTAGTGATTTGTCTTTTGCCGAAGAAATGAAACTTGATGTCTTCTATATCGAAAAATGGAGTCTGTTTTTGGATTTAATTATTTTTATTAAAACTCCTTTTGTAATTTTTAAGAAACGTAAGGCGCTATGAAGTTAGCTCTGGTGCATGACTATTTAGTTCAAGACGGAGGTGCGGAAAGGGTTTTAAAAGCTTTTCAGGAAGTTTGGCCCGAAGCACCTATTTTTGTCTTGTTTTATGACAAGAAAAAACTGGCTGAATTTAAAGATAAAGATATTCGTCAGTCTTTTATCAGTAAATTGCCCTGGGGTAAGAAAAAATACCAATGGTATTTGCCCTGGATGCCGCTGGCTACCGAACGCCACAATTTGCATGAATTTGATGTGGTCTTGTCATCAACTTCAGCTTTTGCCAAGGGTGTTTTAACTCGTCCTGAAACCATGCATATCTCGTATTGCCACACTCCGACTCGCTATCTTTGGACAGATACGCATGAATATATTCAAGAATTGAAATATAATCGGCTGATTAAAGCCTTTTTGCCAAAGATTATTCACCACTTGCGCATGTGGGATAAGATGAGCGTGGATCGCGTGGATCATTTTATTGCCAATTCTTGTACTGTACAGCATCGCATTAACAAATATTATCGTCGCAACAGTTCAGTGATTTATCCGCCAGTAGATACACATAAATTTCAAATTAGTTCTAAAATTGGCGATTATTATGTTACTGGCGGCCGCTTAGTGCCGTATAAACGAGTTGATTTGGTAGTTCAGGTTTTTAATCGTCTAGGTTGGCCATTGAAAGTCTTTGGTAGTGGACCAGAATTGGAGAATCTAAAAAAGACGGCTAAAAATAATATTGAATTTTTAGGCAGGATTTCTGATGAAGAAAAGGCTGATTTACTTAGTAAGACCAGGGCATTTATTCATCCCCAAGTTGAAGATTTAGGCATTACGCCAATTGAGTCCATGGCTGCCGGCCGTCCGGTAATTGCTTATCCCGTTGGCGGGGCCAGTGAGACTGTCATAGCCGGAGAAACAGGCGTATTTTTTCCAGAACAAACCTGGGAATCATTGTTAGACTGTATTTTAAATTTTAATCCTGATAATTGGGATAGTGATAAAATTAAACAACATGCGGATAAGTTTGACTTAGAAAATTTTAAACACAGAGTTAAACAGTATGTCGAGGATAGATATGAGGAATTTAAACATGGTTTGAATCAATGTATTTTGGATATAAAATAATATATGAACATCGGCGTTGACATTCGTTGTTTGATGCATGAGAAGAGAACTGGCGTTGGGGAATATACTTTCGAGCTCCTCAACGCTGTTTTTTCTTTTGATAAAGAAAATCAATATTTTTTGTTTTATAATTCTAACAAGGATGTTTCGGCTCATATTCCACAGTGGAGTCAAGACAACGTCCACTATGTTTTTACTAGATATCCAAACAAATTACTAAATTTACTTTTGTTTTTAAAAGTTTTGAAATTAGATAATTTGATTATTAAAAAATTGGCGAAACCCCTCACTTTTCCTCCCCTTCCCGAGATGAAACTCGGGACAAGTTCCGGGGAGGGTAGCCTGCCTGCCGGCAAGGCAGGGGTGGGGTTAGACACCTGGTTTTCAGCTAATCTTAATTTCACTCGTTTATCAAAACATATTAAGCATATTCTTACTATTCATGATTTGTCTTTTGAATTTTTTCCAGAGTATTTTACGTTTAAACAGCGCCTGTGGCACAAATTTTTGAATCCTCGCAAACAATGCCAGCGGGCGGATATAGTTTTAACACCATCAGAGAATACGAAGCGAGATGTCGCGGACATGTATCAGCTAGCAGATAGCAAATTCCAAGTGTTGAGGCCGGGAATTTCATGTCACATGAAACATATAAAATATAACATGGAGCAAACGAAACAAAAGTATCAATTAACGGGAAAATATATCCTATACTTGGGAACGTTAGAACCGCGAAAGAATGTGGAGGCGATAATTGAAGCTTATAAAATAAATCAGGAATTAGGAATCAGGAATTATGGTTTGGTGATTACGGGAGCAAGTGGTTGGAAGAATAAAAAGTTGCTAAAATTAATTACTGAAACAGATGGAGTGAAATATATTGGCTATGTTTCCGAAGAAGACAAGCCAGCCTTGTATAAGTCTGCAAGTTTGTTTGTTTTTCCTTCGTTTTATGAGGGTTTTGGCTTGCCAGTTTTAGAAGCTATGGATAGTGGCGTGCCGGTCATTACTTCCAATCGCTCATCATTGCCAGAAGTAGTTGGTGAGGCTGGATATTTGGTTAATCCGCATAATGTTGTAGAAATTGCCGAGGCGATGAAGAAAATCTTGTCAGATCATAAATTGCGTGATATTTTAGTGGAGAGAGGTAAGAAAAAGGCAGGGGAGTTTGAGTGGGGGAAGACGGCTGGTGAATTTGTTAAATTATTAAACAATTAAATGACCACAAGAGTCATTTTTTTTATCCACCCTCTTAGCTTGACAAAACTCTCAAAAAGTGGTATGATACTCCGTTCGTTCTTTTTAGCTCTGCCAAAGGCGGGCAGGCAAAAAAACATGAGAAGAAGTTATTTTGCCTTAGGTTAGGACAGAACAACTTCTTCTTGTGGTGCCCACCATTTCGGTGGGCAAAGAAGAAGCAACCGTGCATAGCGGTTGTGAGAGAAATTCGTTTTGAGAGGTGTGTCATGGAAGATCCTCAGTTGAACGCCGTGGAGAGCGGCGACAAGACCAAACTCGACAAGGTCATGAAGTTGCTGAAGCTGATCGGCCAGACTCTGATCTGGATTGCTGACGGCAAGCGGGGTCTGGAGGGCATGATTCGTCTGCTCCAGCTGGTCAACGATCGGCCAGACTTCGAGTCGGAGTTGGATGCCTCGCGTCCTGTTCCATCCACCCCACCCCTCGCCCCCAAGGTTCAGGATCCTTTCGGGGTCAAGGACTGGAAGGCCGAGATGAAGAAGTTTTACCGCGAGGTCTTTGGCCTCAAGGTGGACTTCTCCTTGGTCGCCATCAAGGACGACTCTGGCGGGTTCGACTGGGCAATGTTCGTGCCCAAGGGCATGACCCTGAATCAGGCGTGGTTCAAGTGTTGTGAGCGCTTCCCGGCGGCGTCTTCGAACTACAGGAACGACCACGACAGCGCGGTGCCCACGAACGAGCGCGTGGCCGCGGAGAGCTACTGCAAGCGGTTCCGCCCGCGCGTGGAGGCTGACGAGGAGAACAAGAAACTCTCGGCCAACGCGCTGGCCGAGCGCGGCGGTGAGAACGTCACCCTGATGGAGCGGTTCTTGCAGGAGCTGTGGTACCACTGGAAGACGGGCAAGCACCTGGACATGCAGTGCATCACGCTCTGCGCGGGTTCGCGCGACCACTACGGCGGCGTCCCCAGGACCCTCTGGAGCTTTGGCAAGTTCCGGGTCTGGCACTACTACCCCGACTACTGCTTCCACTCTCTGCGTTCCCGTTCCGCAGTATAGCCCTTCACTATCGTCCCTTCGGTTCGCTTCTTCTTTTTTCTTCGTTCTTTTCCTTGAACCCGTGTGGTTTAAGGCGTGACTCCCCGACACGCAAGATCGGGGGCCAAACAAAAAATCTCTCGTGTAGAGATTTTTTGTTTGTAGAATTTTGGTGTATAATAATTTTGGTTATTAAATCGATCCGGCCACATATTGTGGAGCGGGATAGCGATTTGCCAACATTGTAAAGACTGCTTAACCAATTCTAAACAATGCCTGAAATACCACAGGTTTGAATGCGGAAATTTTGACACAGATGATTTTACAAAAGGTCATCGGTGATTATGGACGGATTTGGTTAATAGCGGGTTCGCGCGACCACAACGGCAACGTCCCCAGAACCAACTGGAACAATGGCAAGTTCCAGGTCTGGAACTACAACCCCGACAACTACAACGACAATCTGCGTTCCCGTTCCGAAGTCTTAAAAAAGAACCTTTTAAATAAGGTTCTTTTTTTGCAGATAATTTATCCAGCCAGTCGCCATTTTGGAGATTTCTTGCAGTTTTTCTTGGAAAATCAAGTAGGTTTTTTCATCAATAATTTTCAGCTCCATTTCCAAGCGGATTAATTGTTTAGGCATTTCTATTTCAATTTTTAGTTTTTTGACAATTGGCAATTTTTCATTTATTTCATTTTTGGGCGAGAGTGCCGCCGCTATTGACAACTGCAGGCAATTAAGACAAACTTGCTCTGTTTTAGCGCGCAGGCCAAGTTTGTCTGCCTTGTTTAATTTCTTACTGTTTAGATAAATTGTTTTGTATAATTCACTTATTTTATGCACCAAAGAAGCGTTGATACTGTCGGGGGGGGGGGGGGG
>CAZRZS010000036.1:0-7842 GCA_964604685.1 uncultured Gammaproteobacteria bacterium | reverse complement strand
TTAATCAATTACTGTTAGAAACTGATATTCTTTGGACCAAGCCTAGTGAATTATCTTTTTATGCCGGTTTAGGCCTGCCTATTATTATGGCGCCAACTATAGGTTCGCAGGAAGAGTTTAACAAAGAGTGGCTAACTTCCATTGGCGCGGGTGTTATGCAACAGAATCCTCGCTATACTAATGAATGGTTGTTTGACTGGCTAAAATCCGGCTGGTTGGCTGAAGCGGCTATGCAGGGTTTTCTTGATGCCCCGCGGAATGGCGTTTATCATATTGAAGAGATTGTTTTACGTGGCAAAAGAAGTGAAATTGAAGATATTCATTTACTGTAGTGAGGAATAATGAATTATGAATAATGAATCAGACAAAATAACCAGTTTTACTGATTTAAATGCTTGGAAAGAAGGACATAAATTAGTTTTGGAGATTTATAAAATCACAAAAGAATTTCCTAAAGACGAAATTTTTGCGTTAATAAGTCAAATGCGACGATGTGTTGTTTCAATAACATCAAATATAGCTGAAGGTTTTAGTAGACAGTTTTATAAAGAAAAAGTTCAATTTTATTCAATAGCTTTAGGTTCAATAACCGAATTGCAAAATCAACTTTTAATAAGTAAGGATGTTAATTATATAACAGATGAAATTTTTCAAAATATTGCTCAACAAACAGTTAAAGTACATAAAATTACTAATGGGTTAATTAAAGCTTCAAGAACCATTATTCATAATTCTTAATTCATTATTCTCTGTATGTGGTTTGTCTCCGCTCTTGTCGGCTACACTTTACTCGCTGTCGTTTTTATTCTCGACAAGTTTATTGTTACCAAATCTGTGAAGCCAGTGGTCTATGCTTTTTATTCCACTATTTTTATGTTTGGCGCCTTGCTAGCTCTGCCATTTTTTGGCTGGGGTCTATTACAAGGCATAGATTGGTTATGGGCAGTAGTCTCTGGCGTGGCTTTTGGCTTAGGCATGTGGACTTTGTATGTGGCCGTGAATAAAGGAGAGGCGACGCATATAAATCCATATAATGGGGCCATGGTTACCATTTTCACTTATGCCTTGGCCAGCTATTTTCTTCAAGAAGTTTTAACTAGTTTGCAACTTGTGGGTATTATTATTTTAATTTTAGCTTCGCTGTTATTATCTTTTGAAAAAAGCCGTAAGCATAGTGGTTTTCATATGGGTTTTGTCTGGGCGATTGTGGCTGGCTTGATGTTTGCGGTTTCTCATGTTAGTGCGAAATATCTTTATGAACTATATCCTTTTTGGGATGCTTTTATCTGGACGCGGGCAACCACAGGCCTAGTTGGCTTGTTTTTATTGGCTTTTCCGGTCGTGCAAAAAAGTTTTAGACGGAATAATACAGAAGCTAAGAGCTATGGCAAGCGCCATGCTTTAGGTATTGTCGTCTTTGATAAATTATTGAGTATTGGGGCAATTGTCTTAATTCAGTATGCTTTGGCCATTGGCACCGCCACTTTAGTTTTAGCTTTAAGCGGTTTGCAATATGTACTAATGTTTATCTTTGTTTTTTTATTAACTAAATTTTTACCTAAGGTTTTTAAAGAATATTTTACTAAAAAGGAATTAAAAATGCAGACTTTGGCGATTATTCTCGTTGTCATAGGTTCTGCCTTGTTTGTTCTATGAAAAAAACTATGTTAGTTATTTTAATTATTATCCTGTTACTAGGTATTTTTTATCTTTACCTTTGGCTAACTTCAAGCAAACACTATGACGTAGAGTATGGTATTTCTTTTAATCGCCAGCATGCTGAATCTTTAAGTTTGGATTGGCAAGAAGTATATTTAGCTATGTTAAAAGATTTACAGCCAAAATATATTCGCATTGCCGCCACTTGGAGCGAGGTAGAAGCCATAAAAGGGGAGTATAATTTTGTAGAAATTAAATGGCAAATGGACCAAGCTGCTAAGTATGGTAGCCAGGTAGTATTGGTAGTGGGCCAAAAGGCCCCACGCTGGCCAGAGTGCCATGTGCCTGGCTGGGCCACGGATTTGACAGATGAAGATTACAAAAAAGAATTATTTGCCTATATACAAAAAGTAGTTGAGTTGTATCATAATCATCCAGCTTTAGAACTTTGGCAAGTAGAAAACGAGGCTTTTATTCGTTTTCGTTTTGGTGAATGCAAGAATTTTCATGAAGATTTAGTTGATGATGAAATTAAGTTGGTAAGAGAGCTAGACTCCGACCACCAGATTATGGTTACAGATAGTGGCGAGCTTAGCACCTGGCGCAAAGCCAGTAATGCTGGTGATATTTTTGGCACGACTTTGTACCGCATTGTCCGCAGTTCTAACGGCCATATTTGGACCTATGATTGGCTGCCACCAGCTTTTTATCGTGTCAAAGCGAGATTGTGGGGAATAGAAGCTAAAGATATGTATGTGGCTGAATTACAGGCTGAACCTTGGTTTAATAACAGCGATCCAAATACTTCGCCGCTTGTTGAACAAATGGAAACCATGAGTCTTAAACGATTGCAAAAACATTTTGACTATACAGAGCGGGTGGGTGTGCACCGAGCCTATCTTTGGGGTGTGGAGTGGTGGTATTGGCTGAAGGAAAACCAGGCTGATAGTGTTTTTTGGAATTTAGTAAAACAAAAGCTGGCTGGTTGACAGGCAGAGGAATTTAATATATATTATTGTCGCTAACAGGACGCCTAGCTCAGTCCCGATTTCAACTTCGGTTGAAATCGTGGATCCTCGATTCTGCTCAAAGCAGAATCGGGATTGGTTAATTAATGCACGCCTAGCTCAGTCGGTTAGAGCACCTCGTTTACATCGAGGGGGTCGAGGGTTCGAATCCCCCGGCGTGCACTAAGCCCCCAAGGGGCTTAGTTTTTTTGTGATATTGTGATATAATATATTCATTATGTTTGGTCACAAATACAAGCGTCTGGATGAGCAAGTTGCCGTGGTGGAGCATCAGGGTATTTTTCGGCGTAAAATTAATCTTTTTCAGGCTATTGCTTTGATTGTTTCAGCTACGATTGGCGCTGGTATTCTTGGTATTCCTTATGCTATTGCTAAAGTTGGTTTAACCATTGGCATGATATATATTGTTGGTCTTGGTTTATTGTTAATGGCTCTTAATTTAATGCTGGGCGAGGTAGCTACTCGGACCAGTTCTAATTTACATTTAGTTGGTTTAGCCAAAAAGTATTTGGGTCGGTCAGGGGAGTGGTTCATAACTATTCTATTCTATGCCATGCTTTTTGGTATTTTACTGGTTTACATTATTGGTGAAGGTGTGGCTTTGTCTTCCTTGTTTGGTGGTACCAGTTTTATGTGGAGTTTGATTTTCTTCGCCATTGGTACTTGTCTTATTTTTATCGGCTTGCGGACAATCAAGACAGTGGAATTTTTTCTAAGTTTGTTGATTCTGGCAGTGGTTTTAATTATTGCCGCTGTTAGCTACCAACATGTGGAAATTACTAATGTCAATTACCATAATCTCGCTTATTTATTATTTCCTTTTGGCATTATTTTGTTTGCTTTTAATGGTACTAATTCTATACCTGAAGCCCACCGAGTTTTGCAGAATGCGGACAAGAATTTTAAATGGGCGATTATTATTTCTGGTTTTATAAACATCATTATTTATGCCCTTTTTGCTTTTATTGTTGTTGGCGTGACTGGCAGTCAAACAACAGAATTAGCCACCATTGGCTTGGGGGATAAATTGGGGCCGTTAATGCATATTTTCGGCAATATTTTTGCGATAGTGGCCATGGGTTCTAGCTTTTTAATGGCCGGTCTAGCTTTGCGGGATTCTCTGCATTGGGATTACAAAATTCCTGCTTGGTTGGCTTCAACCGTTACTTGTTTTGTGCCTTTGTTGATTTTTTTGTTAGGTCTGACCCAATTTATTGTCGTTATTGATATTGTCGGCGGGGTGATAATTAGTTCACAACTCCTCTTAATCATTTTAATTTACTGGCGAGCCAAGACTAAGGGTGATTTAAAACCAACTGCTTTTAAATTGCACCACACTTTGCTCTTAGCCGTGCTCTTGATTTTGGCTCTAGTTATCGGGGCGGTGTATAGCGTGGTGAAGTTGTTTTGACGCGACATTAAACAATATTCTTGACAATCTAATCATTTTGGGTTATAATAGTAGTCGTTCAAGGAAATGGTGCTTTTTGCTAGGCAGTCCTATCATTTTGATTACTTCCTGGCAAAATTCTTCTATCTTCTTGAACAGCTCTAATTTTTAAGCTGTTTTATTATATGGAAAAATATCTCTTTACTTCGGAATCAGTCACCGAAGGCCATCCAGACAAAATTTGTGATCAAATTTCAGATGCAGTTTTGGATGCTGTGCTAAAAGACGATCCTGATGGTGCCTGTTGTTGCGAGGTTTTTACAACAACTGGCTTAGTCGTAGTTGGCGGCGAAATTACCACTAAAACCTATGTGGATATTCCTAATATTGTTCGTAATACTCTAAAAGATATTGGTTATACCAATGCTGACTATGGTATTGATTATAAGAGCTGTGGCGTGATGGTAGCTGTAGATGAGCAGAGTGCTGACATTGCCCAAGGCGAAAAAGAGGATGAGGGTCATCCTCATAAAGCCCAAGGAGCTGGCGACCAGGGTATGATGTTTGGCTATGCTTGCAAAGAAACGCCAGAATTAATGCCTTTGCCAATTATGCTGGCCCATGGTTTGACGAAAAAATTAGCTGAAGTGCGTAAGGCTGGAGTTTTGAGTTATTTACGTCCCGATGGCAAGAGCCAAGTAACTGTAGAATATGTTGATGATCAACCGCAAAGAATAGAGGCTGTGGTACTAGCTGCACAACATAATCCGGAAATTAAGTTGGAGCAATTACGTAAAGATATCAAGCGTGAAGTTATTCAGCCAGTCTGTGGTAAATATTTGGATGAAAAAACTAAATATTATATAAATGAAACAGGTCGGTTTGTAGTAGGAGGCCCACAGGGTGATACGGGTGTGACAGGTAGAAAAATTATTGTTGATACTTATGGTGGCCGTGGTCGTCATGGTGGGGGAGCCTTTTCTGGCAAAGTACCTAATAAGCAAGATAGATCTGGGGCTTATATGGCACGTTATATTGCCAAAAATATTGTGGCCGCTGATTTGGCTGATGAATGTGAAGTGCAATTATCCTATGCCATTGGTTATCCAGAACCAATTAGTGTGTACATAAATACCTTTGATACTGGTAAAGTAGCCAATGAGAAATTAGTTCAAGCTGTGCGTGAAGTTTTTGATTTGACTCCGGCTGGAACGATTAGACAATTGGATCTCAAGAGGCCTATTTACAAGGCCACGGCGGTCTATGGTCATTTTGGCAGAGATGAATTTCCATGGGAAAAAACAGATAAAGTTGAAGAATTAAAAAATCGCGTTTAACGCGATTTTTTAATTCTTCTTTGTCAATAAATATTTATAAACAAAGAGGCGGGACCGGGGACGCAAAATGCTTACGCATTTGCGTCCCCGGCTGAAGAGGATATGCAGTCAGACCGACAATTTCTTCTTGCCGGCCCGAAGGTAGGCGGGCGTCAACTCCACCTTTAGCCTTTCGGCTAAGGTGGAGCTGGGAGATGGGAGCGGCAACCTGCGCCGCCTTTCTCGCCACGCTTTGCGGCCAAGCGAGATGGCGACAAAAATTGCCACTCCTGTGGCCCACCCCAAGAGCAGGGTGAGCCCTCCCCATCTGTCTTCCTCAACCCCTATCCAGGGGTTGAGGAAGTCAATGTTCCCCCATTGCCACCAGCAGTAGCTGGTGGCAATGCCTAGACCTACGGCCGCCGCGAGGGCGGCAATTATCTGTCTCATATATTCTCCTCCATACCCGCGCAAAGCGGGCAAAATTAAAAGAACAATTGCTAACTATACTATAGTTTAGCAGTTTTGTCAAGGGTCTGTCAATTTAACCAATAATTTGCTATAATACTTCCATGCAGACTATACAAGCCTTAATTTTAGGTATAATTCAGGGTCTAACTGAATTTTTGCCTATTTCCTCTTCAGGACACTTAGTTTTTATTCCTAAATTGTTTGGCTGGAGTGACCAAGGTTTGGCTTTTGACGCTATTATTCATTTGGGAACTCTATGGGCAGTAATCATATATTTTCGCAAAAGATTATGGGGAGTGGTAACTTTGAAGTCTTCAGAGAGCCGTAAATTAGGCGGTTTAATACTTTTAAGTATTATTCCCGCGGCTTTAATTGCTTTTTTCTTTGCTGATTGGCTGGAACAGAATGTACGTTCAACTTTAGTAATAGGTATTGGTCTAATTTTTTGGGGGATAGTGTTGTGGCTGGCTGATAGCTGGGGCAAAAAAGTTCAGAGTTTGCCTGATTTAAATTGGCAAAAAGCTTTATTTATTGGTTGTGCTCAAGCCATTGCCTTGTTGCCTGGAACTTCCCGTTCAGGTATTACCATAACTGCTGGCTTATTTTCCAAATTAACAAAAAAAGCGGCGGCAGAATTTGCTTTTTTAATGAGTGTGCCCATTATTTTTTTGGCAGGTTTTAAAAAATTATATGATTTAATGACTTTGGGTTTTGGCGATTTAACTTTGGGTATTTTATTGATTGGTTTTGTAAGTTCCGCTCTTAGTGGTTTTATCGCCATCTGGGGTCTGATGAAGATAATCCAGAAATGGAGTTTTAAGCCATTTGTAGTTTATCGGATAATTATTGGCATTTTGATTTTGTTATTTTTAATCTAATATGGAAAAACAAAAATACATAGTTGCTGTTTTAGGCGCTGGCAATATGGGTACAGCCGTAGCCCAGGTTTTGGCAGACAATGGTCATGAAGTTAGGATATGGAATTGGGAAGGAGATCATGCGCCTTTGCGGCAGATTGAAAAATATAAAGAAAATAAGAAATATTTGCCAGGAGTAAAGTTGTCTAAAAATATTATTCCTTGCTATGATATTGTTGAGGCCTTGCATGAATCTAGCGTGGTATTTTTTGTTGTCCCGAGTACAGTCATGGAATTCACAATTTCTTTTGCTGCTAGAAGTATTAAGCATAAGGCGGTAATTGTTGATGTGTCTAAAGGTGTTGAACCTGATTCTCTGTGTTTGATTCCGCATTTGATTGTTAAACATGTCAGGCCAGCTTTGAAGCGCAATATCGTAACTATTTCAGGTCCAGCCGTGGCTAAACAAATGGTGCTTAAACAATATACAGCCATGAATGCAGCTTCTAAAAATCGACGAGTCATTAAACGAGTACAGGCAGTCATGGAAAATAAATATATTAGATTAATACCCACGAGTGATGTGATTGGCGTGGAAGTTGGCGGTTCTTTTAAAAATGTATATACCATTGCCATTGGCATGTGCGACGGCTTGGGTTATGGTTTAAATACTAAAGCGGCTTTGCTTACCTATGCTTTGCAAGAAATAGCTAATTTAATTAAGGCCATGGGCGGACGCAAGCACACGGCATATGAATTAGCAGGGCTAGGGGATTTAATAGCCACGGCTTTTAGTGAAGAAAGTCGTAATCGTAAATTTGGTGAATGTCTGGGCAAGGGTCTCACCAGGACAGCCGCTTGCAAAAGAATCAAACAAACTGTCGAGGGCATAGCTGCTACGGAGTGTTTGTATAGATTAATGAAGAAATATAATATTAATAGTCCTTTTGCTCATGTAATCTACGCCTGTTTAAGGACTACGGGGGATCCCAGGAAGATTTTTCAGGAATTTATTTACAGCTTGTAATTTATAGTGGAATTTGGTATGATAAGTATGTTAATTCATACTTATTTATTTATATGCAACAACAATATTCGCAAGACGCCTGGGGAAAATTTTA
>CAZRZS010000035.1:0-8186 GCA_964604685.1 uncultured Gammaproteobacteria bacterium | reverse complement strand
ACAGCCGCATTTTCATCAAAACGAATATATGTGCCATCAGGACGACGCATTTCCTTTCTTTGGCGGACAATTACAGCATGAACCACTTCACCTTTCTTAACAGCTGAACGCGGCACGGCTTCCTTGACTGAACAAGTAATAATATCACCAATGCGAGCATAACGCTTTTTATAACCGCCTAAAACACGAATACAATATAATTTCTTAGCGCCGCTATTATCAGCAGATTTTAATATAGTTTTATGCTGAATCATATGCTTATTTAACAATTTTGATTAAACGCCATCTCTTGGTCTTGCTATATGGCCTGCATTCTCTAAACATCACTACATTACCCTCTTGGGCCTCATTTTTTTCATCATGAACCGCATATTTCTTGCTCGTTACATACTGTTTATGATATTTAGAATGCATTTTAGTCGTTTTCACCAATACATGAATAGTCTTAGCTTCTTTAACACTAACTACTTCACCTTGAAATTCACGGCGAACTATTTTTGATTTAGTTTTAGCTTCTGTAGTCATAAAATTTAGTTAGTTGATTCTTCAACTTTAACCGACTTAGGTTCTTTTTTACGTTGATTTAGCAAAGTCAAAATCTGAGCGACTGTTTCTCTAGCTTTACGAATAACTCGAATATCTTTTAATTGTTTTTCTGAAATTTTAAAACGTAATTCGCGAATCTCATTACGCTTTTCAACCAACATTTGTTGTAATTCCTTACTGCTTTTAGATTTTAAATCACGAATATCCATATTATTTTTTAACGATAAATTTAGTCTTAAGCGGTAATTTATGCCCGCCCAAAGTTAGGGCTTCACGAGCTTTATCCTCAGCAATACCTTCCATCTCAAACATTACAGTGCCCGGCTTGACTGTACAAACATAATGATCAGGCGCACCCTTGCCTTTACCCATAGGAATTTCAGAACCTTTTTTAGTTACGGGACGGTCAGGAAAAATACGAATCCAAATTTTGCCACCACGGCGAACATAACGAGTTAAAACACGACGGGTGGCCTCAATCTGACGAGAAGTTACCCAAGCATGAGTCTGCGCTACTAAACCAAAGCCACCAAAAGAAATTTTGTTTATCCGACTGGCTACACCTTTGTTATTATGACGAGGTTTGTGCCATTTTCTGTGTTTTACTTTCTTTGGTAACAGCATA
This sequence comes from uncultured Gammaproteobacteria bacterium, assembly GCA_964604685.1. Classification (GTDB taxonomy): domain Bacteria; phylum Patescibacteriota; class Patescibacteriia; order Magasanikbacterales; family UBA922; genus CAZRZS01. Next base: position 7,015 of record CAZRZS010000035.1, on the reverse strand, counting down.
TTTTATTTATCTTTTCTTATTTGCCTCTTAGGTTCAACCTTAGTTTCCTCAACGTCAGTAAACTTATCCTTACGGCCAAAAATTTCACCATGACAAATCCAAACTTTGATACCAATCTTGCCATAAATCGTTTGAGCTTCAACTAAAGCATAATCCACATCAGAACGCATAGTGATTAAAGGTACAGTGCCAGCTGCCAGCTTTTCTTTGCGGGCAATCTCCACACCATTCAAACGGCCAGCCATGACAATCTTAACACCTTTAGCCCCAGCTTTCATAACCCGCTCAATCCCCTGCTTCATCACTCGACGAAAAGGAATACGACGTTCAATTTCAGTAGCCAAAGTTTGCGCAACTACTTGAGCTGACAAAGCCGGCGAACGAACTTCTTTAATATTTAATTTAACTTTTAAAGACATCTGCAAAAACTTACGTTCAATTTGTTTTCGTAAATCTTCTAAACCTTTGCCGCCGCGGCCGATGATAAAACCGGGTTTAGCCGCAAAAATATTAATAGCCATATCTTTTGCTCCACACTCAATACCAATAGAATCAATATGGGCATCTTTAAATTTTTTCTGCAAAAATTCCCTGATATTTATATCTTGTTTGGTTAATCTAGAATAATTCTTTTTTCCAAACCACTTCGAATCCCAGGTATATATTACCTGCATGCGATGTGCTTTTGGATGTACTTTATGGCCCATATTATTTCTCTTCTTTCTTAGATTTAACTTCTTTTTCCTCAACTTTAGATTTTTTTTTCTTTATTATCTCTTTTTTAACTTCTGCCTTTTTTTCATTTTTTTTCTTAACTTTCTTTTTTTCTTCTACTTCACCTTCTAAAACCAAAGTGATATGAGAAGTTCTTTTTCTAATAGCTGAAGCCCTGCCCATAGCTCTTGGCATCCAGCGATGCAAAGTCGGGCCACCATCAACAAAAGCCGAGGTGATAACTAAAGTTTCTTCTTTAATATTATGATTATTCTTAGCATTGGCTATACCAGATTCCAATAATTTTTTAACCGGACGCACTGCATCTTTGTGCAAACGATCCAATTGTACCATAGCTTCAGCAACTTTCATACCACGAATAAGATCAATCACTAATCTAACCTTGCGAGGGGTCATACGTAAATGTCTTAATTTAGCTGTGGCTTGAGCTTTCATATGTATTATTTAGCAGTTTTAGATTGTTCCTTGGCCATCTTACCGCCATGACCGACAAACTTACGTGTCGGAGCAAATTCACCTAATTTATGACCAACCATGTTTTCTTCAACAAATACGGGCAAGAAATTTTTACCATTATGCACGGAAAAATCCAAGCCTACCATTTCTGGAGTAATTGTACAAGCGCGAGCCCAGGTCTTGATCGGTTTACGGTCACCAGAACTTTTTGCTTTTATAACCTTTTTCATTAATTTTTCATCAATGTAAGGCCCTTTTTTTAAACTTCTAGACATAATAATTATTTACTTTTTTTCTTTTTACGGCGTTGAATAATAAACTTATCGGAAAATTTATCAGGTTTGCGTGTTTTTACTCCTCGAGCCGGCTTACCCCAAGGAGTCTTAGGACCTTTTTTCATACCAATTGGCGAATGACCTTCACCACCACCATGCGGATGGTCCACTGGGTTCATATTTTTACCTTTAACAATTGGACGCCAACCCTTCAAACGCATCCGACCAGCTTTACCCCAGCGCACCAAACCAAAGTCTGGATTAGAGACAACACCCACGGTAGCTAAATTCTTCTGTAAAACTTTTCTAACTTCACCAGAAGGTAATTTTAATTGAGCATAATCCCCTTCAATCACTTGTAATTGAGCGCCATTACCAGCGCCGCGGACAATCTGACCGCCCTTACCTGGAGTCAATTCCACATTATATACCATCAAACCAACTGGAATATGTTCCAAAGGCATACGATTGCCAGTTTTAGCTTCTATTTTACCAGCACTAGCCATAACTTTTTCACCCACTTTAATGCCTTGAGGCGCTAAAAAATATGATTTTACACCATCAACATACTCAACCAGCATAATCCGAGCACCACGATTAGGATCATATTCAATGGCTTTAACTTCAGCCTCAACATCAAATTTAGCACGTTTAAAATCAACATGACGATACAAGCGCTTAACCCCACCACCACGATGACGAACAGTAATCCTGCCTGTATTGTTACGGCCGGCAGTCTTTTTCAAAATCGTAGTCAAAGATTTTTCTGGTTCAGTTTTAGTAATATCTGAAAAATCTTGAACACTTGATTTGCGCCTGCCTGGAGTAGTTGGTTTGTATTTTTTTACTGCCATATATATTAAACACCTTCATGAATACTAATTGTCTGACCTTTAGGTAAAGTGACAATAGCTTTTTTCCAATTTTTGCGCCGACCCCAACGTCTGCCAAAACGTATTCGCTTGCCTTCCAAATTCATAATTCTAACTTTCTTAGGCTGAACATTATATACTTGGGCCACGGCATTTTTAATCTGCATTTTAGTGGCCCAAACCGCCACTATGAATGTATAGGTATTTAAACTTTCAGCCACGGCAGCTTTTTCAGAAATAATTGAACTAATTAAAACTTTATGAGCAATCTGGCTCTTGCCTTTTTTAATAACTTTTTTAGAAACTTCTATCTTTTTCTCTGTAGCTGGTTTTTCTACTACCTTAGGTTTAGCTTCTTTGACAATTTTAACAGGCTTCTCTGTTTTAGGAGTTTGGCTGTCTTCGAGACGATCTAACCTCTCTTGGTCCCTCTTTTTTCTCCATTTATCTAGAAAACCCATATTATTTAATTAAACGTTTTTCTAAAACTTCAATGCCTTTTTTACTAATTAACACAAATTGATGTTCTAATAAATCAGCCACATTAACATCAACAGTTGGTTGCAAATCTAATCTAGCCAGATTATGCGCCGCTTTGCTTAAATTTTCATCTTTGCCAGTAGTTAACAAAATAGTGGTTTTGTCTATGCCTGGTAAAATTTTACGCAAATCAGCCAAAGTTTTAGCCTTGCCATCTGTGGGTAAATCTTCCAAAACAATCAATTTTTCATCAGTCACTTTGTCAGACAAAATCATGCACACAGCTAGTTGATTCATTTTTTGATTAATTTTTTGCTTATAATTACGGACATTGCGTGGACCGAAAGTCACGCCACCGCCAACCCATAATGGTGAACGAATTGAACCATGACGAGCTCGTCCAGTGCCTTTTTGACGCCAGGGTTTACGGCCACCACCACGAACTTCACTTTTAGTTTTAACATGAGCCCAAGGTTCACGCGCATTAGCCAGTAAAGCCAAATAAACTTGATGAATAACAGATTGTTTTGGCTTTACTGCAAATACCGCGTCATTCAACTCTAGATCACCGCTGGCCTTGCCTTCTAAATTGTAAACTTTTACTTTGGCCATATTATTCTTTAGTTTCTTCAACTACCGGTAATTCCATTTTACCATTTTCAGAAGAAATTAATAAAAGACTGCCACGCGCACCTGGAACAGCCCCCTTAATTAATAATTCATTAATATCAGGATGAACTTCAACAATTTCTAAATTTTTAACTGTTACTTGGGCATTGCCCATATGCCCGGCCATACGTACACCCTTAAACACTCGTGCGGCATCAGTGGCGCCAATTGAACCAGGCATGCGCAATTGATCTTTATGACCATGAGAAGCTGGTGAACCATGAAAACCATGACGCTTAACCACGCCTTGAAAACCTCTGCCTTTGGAATTACCAACCACTTGAACTTTATCTCCAGGGGTAAAAACTTCCACAGTAAAAACATCACCCTTTTTTAGATTGTCTTCCTTAACAGAAAAATCACGCAAAAAACGTACGGTTAAATTATTATCTTCATGTAATTTTATATCTTTTAAATGACCTTGTTCAGGTTTATTCAACCGAAATTTCTTTTGTACACCAAAACCAACTTGTATAGCTTCATCCTTTACTTGGGTAATTGCACAAGGGCCCGCTTGCACACGGGTAACAGGAACAACAGCTCCATCTTCACGGAACACTTGTGTCATACCTTGCTTTGTACCTATAATAAATTTCATACAAGGGATAGTGTAACAAAAAACTAGAAATAATACCCCAAAACTCTTGTCTTAAGATATTACTTCTAGCCTTTTATTCCTCTAAATGGATAAATGGCTTATCTAAAAAGGTTTTAATGGTTTACGTTTCTCCAATACTTAATTTCTCGCCCAGATGTTTTCCAATCAAAGGATCTTATCTCGCTTGTTATCAAGTACGAAAGTGGCATTATTTTAGCCTAATTTTAAATAATTGTCAAGACCAATGGACTACAACATGTCCACATCTATTTTTTAGCTTATTTAGGTACTTTTTTTCCTTAATTCATCTTTATCTCTACGTCTACCCCTGCTGGTAAATTGAGATTCATCAGAGCATCAATAGCTCGGGCATTGGGATTTAAGATATCAATCAAACGCTTATGGGTCCGCATTTCAAACTGTTCAGCTGAGGTTTTATGAACAAAGGTAGAACGATTGACTGAAAATTTATTCTTCTCAGTCGGTAAAGGTACGGGGCCAACCACTTTGGCATTATTGCGTTCAGCTGTATCTAAAATTGTCTTCGCGGCTTTGTCTATAATCTTATTATCATAAGCGCGAATCTTGACACGGATTCTTTGTTGGCTTTCTTCTTTTTCTAGAGACTTAGATTTTTCTTCTGTCTTGACTGCTGTCATATATAAATGAACAAAAGGAGGGTCTCAAGAGAGACCCTCCTTAGATTGTTTAGTTAAGAATTTTAGTTACAACACCAGCGCCAACAGTACGACCGCCTTCACGAATAGCAAAGCGTATTTGCTCTTCCATGGCTACAGGCACAATTAATTTAATTTTCAAATTAACTGTATCGCCAGGCATAACCATTTCTGTACCTTCTGGCAATTCAACTTCACCAGTTACATCAGTAGTGCGGATGTAAAATTGAGGCTTGTAACCTTTAAAAAATGGCTTATGGCGACCGCCTTCTTCTTTAGTTAAAGCATAGACCTCAGATTCAAATTCAGTATGAGGTTTGATAGTGTTTGGTTTAGCAATCACCTGGCCACGTTTAACTTCATCTTTCTTAGTACCGCGCAAGAGAATGCCAGCATTATCACCAGCCTGGCCTTGATCAAGAGATTTATTAAACATCTCCACGCCAGTAACTGTGGTTTTACTCGTCTCACGACCCATGCCAACAATTTCAATCTCTTCACCAACTTTGACAACGCCACGATCAATTCGACCTGTGACAACAGTGCCACGACCTTCAATTGAAAAAATGTCTTCAATTGGCATTAAGAAATCCTTGTCTAAATCACGAACCGGTTCAGGAATATATTCATCCAAAGTCTTCAATAATTCCATAATTGGCTTAGTAGCTTCATCATCATTAGGGTTTTCTAAAGCTTTCAAAGCTGAACCGCGGATAATAGGAGTAGTATCCCCAGGAAATTCATATTTTTTAAGTAAATCTTTGATTTCCTCTTCTACTAAATCAATCAATTCTGGATCAGAAACTTGATCAACCTTATTAAGGAATACAACAATGTGAGGCACACCAACTTGGCGAGCCAAGAGAATATGTTCACGAGTCTGAGGCATTGGGCCATCAGCCGCAGACACAACTAAAATAGCACCATCCATTTGGGCTGCGCCAATGATCATGTTTTTGACATAATCAGCATGACCTGGACAGTCAATGTGAGCATAGTGACGTTTTTCACTTTCATACTCAACATGAGCGGTGGCAATGGTAATACCACGAGCTTTTTCCTCAGGGGCAGCGTCAATTTCATCAACGCTCTTGTTTTGAGCAATCAAACCATGGGCACTTGCTACTTTCAAAATAGCAGCTGTTAAAGTAGTTTTACCATGGTCAACATGACCAATAGTACCTACGTTTACGTGTGGCTTATTTCTTTCAAATGTTGCCATACGATGAATACATTGTCCGCACCACCTTGAGTGGTCAAGGCGGATTTGTAGTCCAGCGGAATTTTTACTTTAATTTAAGTATTTTAGGCTGTGGATGTAATAAAAAACAGCCTGTTTTAGACGGTCATCATTATATACTACTCGTTAAAATAAGTCAAGGGGAAAAATTGGGGACAAAAAATATTATACATTTAGAAATTTGCGCAAAAAAATACCACCGCTACGGTGGTAATTAATTTATAGGTTCTTCATAAAATACTGGCTCCTCACTGAGAAGAGGCTCTTCTTTCCAATTGACTTCTCCACTATCTTTGTAAGGGACAGTGTAAGGGACAGTTTGTACTTCTTCAAAATCAGGTATATCTTCAATCTCTATTTTATCTTCATGCTCAGCAAGAAATTCTGGAAATTCTAAATTATTTTCTTCATTTTCCAACCAATCTTGTCCACGATAAAGGTCCTCTAAAACACTACCAGTACTATGCCACTCTGGCACATGAGAATCATATTCTGCAAATGGATCAAATGGACCCTCATCATCAAACTCATCTTCCAAAAGCATTTCATTCTCCCATTTTTCATCCAGTTCTTTATTGGCACGCCAAGCAGCAATATCGCGGTTGATTTGATCCAAAAGTTGCCCACTAGACAGACTACGGACGTCTTTTTTACCTATTATCAATCGTTCATATTCATCCACATCTAAAATTACTACATCTCTACCTTTTACAGGGTCATGCACAATTAGTCTATCACCAGTTCGATGAGCTAAATTGATTAATTGTTCAAGCGACATAGATAAATCTTTCTTAAACTAATTATACAATTTTTAAAAAATAGCGTCAAGGGAAAAAAGACTACCTATCTACAGGTAGTCTTTATTAACAACATGAAGGTGACAAAAACTGAACGCTATTTTGATAATCTGATCCCGAATTAAATTCGTGATCAACATGTTTCAGTCTTCCGACTGATATACTCCAGAAAGGAGGTGATCCATCCACAGCTTCCGCTACGGATGCCTTGTTACG
>CAZRZS010000034.1:4584-8333 GCA_964604685.1 uncultured Gammaproteobacteria bacterium | reverse complement strand
AATTGAAAAATGGAAATTATGACTATGTCTGCAATACACAACCCCCAACGTATCCTGATGGTTTGGACACAGAGGTTTTTTATTTTAGTGTATTGGAAAAAGTTTGGCAAGAGGCAAAATTAAAATCAGAACACGAACATGTCACTCCTTATATTTGGAAACATCCAGAATTATTTATAATAAAAAATGTAGAAAATGATAAAGATTTATCAAATCATCGTTGGACACTAGATACACAGGAAGATTTAGAACTTATTTGCTTGATTATTAAAGAGTGTAAAAAGCAGAAAGATTATTGTGGAATTAAAGAAATTTTGCAAATATTAGAAAGACATCCAGAATGGCTGAAGATCAATAAAAATTTTCAGAGAAATGAAGGGTATAGGAAGTCTTTAGAGAGTGATAAATAATCTTTTTTATAAGCTAAATAAACTAATTGAGAGTATCTATTGCCAAAGATTTGATTTTTTCTTTACTTATGCTAAAATGCATATATTATTAAAATTTCTCTAAAATATGAATATCCTCTATATCGGCTCTGGTTTTGTCGGCGCCTGCTCAGCCGCGGTTTCAGCCGCCAGTGGGCATAATGTCTTAGTTTATGATATTGACGAAAATAAGATAAAAATGCTGGGGTCAAGCGATCGCGATACAATTGAGTCTTGTCTTTATGAAAAAGGTTTAGGTGATCTTTTGGTGCGTAATGCTAATAGAATAAAGTTTACCACAGATTATAGCGAAGTGGAAGAGTATTTGGATAATTGTGATGCTGTGTTGATGTGCCTGCCAACTCCGGAAATAGGGGAGACGGGGGAGAGTAATTTGCAGTACTATTTTGATGCCGGGGAAAAATTAGCTCAAGTCTTAGTTAAAAGATGTGTTGGTTCGCAATCTAAATATGTTGTGATAGTCAACAAAAGTACGGTGCCGATAGATATGGTGGACAAAACTCAAGAAATAATGGCTAAAGCCGGAGTAAAAAATTATGGTATAGTTTTCAATCCTGAATTTTTAGTAGAAGGCAAAGCGATTGAAGGTTCACTCAAACCGGACAGAGTCGTGGTTGGCGCTTGGCAAGAGGAAGATTTTCAAGTTATGAGAAAAATTTATCAACGTTTTTACGATGCTTCCAATGTTGACTATATTGAAGTTAATCCAAAAGAAGCGGCAGCTGGAAAATTATTGGCTAATTTTTATTTATTTAATAAACTGCAAGTTTGTTTTGATGTGATTGGTCGGACATGTGAAACTTTTTCTGAATTAAATTTTGAACAATTGCGTAAGATTTTGACTTCAGATCCACGGATTGGCAATTGGGGTTTTTATGACAGTCTTTATGCCGGCGGTTCTTGTTTTATCAAAGACGCTCGTTCACTTTCGCATCAGCTACGTCTAGCTGGCCAAAATTCTGCCGTAGTTGATGAAGTTTATTTGGCTAATAGAAGACAGTTGGAACTTTTTATTAGCCGAGCGGAAAAAGAAGCTAGTTTTGATTGGGATGATAAAACAGTTGCCTTGCTAGGTACAGCTTTTAAGCGCGATACCAATGATATTCGTAATTCGCCTAGTGTTGACATCATGCATTTTTTATTGGATCAACCTGTAAAGAAGATAAATATCCATGATCCAGCAGCAATGGAAAATTTTCAAAAAGTTTTTCCAGCTTCTGAAAATATAGAATATTTTAATCATGAGTTTGAAGCAGTTAAAGATGTTGAAGTAATAATAATTGCCACGGATTGGCCACAATTTAGAGGTCTATCCGACAGTATTATTACAGAGTTAAAACACAAACCTTTGATTATGGATGGACGGCGCATGTTGCAACATCGGTATCAGGATTTGCAAGAAGCGGGGTTTAAAATTATTGCGGTAGGATCTCCTTTTATGAAAGAAAAAAATTAATAAATTATTATTTATAATGAATTTATTGAACTATGAAAAAAATTGCCATTATGGGCGTGGGCATGGTAGGCGGGGCGTTACTGCGCTATTTTATACAGCATCAGCAAATCCAGCCAGTGCTTTATGACCCGCTAAAGAATTTGGCCGAATTAGATGCGTTAAATCAAGCCGAGATAGTTTTTTTATGCGTGCCGACTCCTTATGACGATGAAAAGGGTGGGTTTGATTTAAGTTATATTGACCAGGCGTTGGGAGTCCTGATTGACAATAAAATAGTAGTTATCAAATCTACGGTTTTACCAGGCACTACAGAGGAATATCAAATTAAATTTCCCCAGCATAAATTTTTATTCAATCCGGAATTTTTGACCGAAGCCACAGCGGATTATGATATGATTTATCCTACGCGGCAGATTGTTGGCTTTACCAATATTAGTAAAGATATAGCAGAAGAGGTGTTAGATATTTTACCCTTTGCCCCTTTTAAGAAAGTAGTTCCTGTCAAAGAAGCGGAAATGGTAAAATATTTTGGTAATACTTTGTATGCTTTGAAAGTGTCTTTTGCCAATCAGATTTATGATTTATGCCAAAAGTTGGGTATTGATTATGAAACTGTAAAAGACTGTGCTAAGGCTGAACCTATGGTTGGTAAAACCCATTTAGAAATAGTTCACAAAGGATATCGCGGCTATGGCGGCAAATGCTTACCCAAAGATACTCGAGCTTTGATTCAACTTGGGGAGCGTACCGGAGTGGAGATGACAGTTTTGAAAACTGCGGAAGAATATAATAACAAATTAATTAAAGCGCAAAATATTAAAAATCAAGAAAAAGCAGAATTAGAAAAAGATAGATAATAAAAATTATATGGCAAAATATTTAATTACAGGCGGAGCAGGTTTCATTGGTACCAATCTGGCCAAAAAATTAAAAGCTGAAAATCATCAAGTAGTAGTGCTTGATAATTATGCTGGGGGCAGGAAATCTGAGCGTTTTCAAGATGGCGTAGAATACATAGAAGGCGATATCCGTAATAGAGAAGAATTAGATAAGGTTATGCAAGACGTAGACGGTGTTTTCCACATGGCAGCTTTGCCTCGGGTTATTTTTTCAGTAGAAAATCCGTTGGAAACTCATGATGTTAATGTTAATGGTACTCTTAATGTTTTGTTGTCAGCTCGTGATAATGGAGTGAAGCGGGTGGTATTTTCTTCCTCATCTTCAGCTTATGGTGATCAAGAAGTTTATCCACTTAAAGAAGATGAAGTTGTAAAAAAGCCTTTGGCACCTTACGCGCTTCATAAATATATTGGTGAGCACTATTGCCGTTTATTTGCCGAACTTTATAATTTAGAAACAGTTTCTTTGGTCTATTTTAATGTTTACGGACCTTATTGTGATCCGGATGGCGCTTATGCCTTGGTAATTGGTAAATTTCTTAAACAACGTAAAAATGGCGAACCAATGACAATCCGTGGTGATGGTGAGATGTATCGGGATTATACCCATGTGGATGATGTGGTAAATGCCAATATTCTAGCCATGATAAAAGAGACAGTGGGTAAAGGCGAGACGATAAATGTCGGCTATGGCAAGCCATATTCAGTTAATCAGCTGGCCGAGCTAATTGGCGGTTCAATTGTTAATGTTGACCCATTGCTCGGCGAAATGAAATATACCAAAGCCGATAATACCAAAGCCAAAGAATTGCTTGGTTGGGAGCCGAAGATTAGTTTGGAAGAGGGGATTAAGCATTTGAAAGAGGAGTGGGGGGTTTGACAAGAGACAAGATACATGGAACAAAAGACAAGATACATGAAATAAAAGACAAGATACATGGAACA
>CAZRZS010000034.1:0-4484 GCA_964604685.1 uncultured Gammaproteobacteria bacterium | reverse complement strand
AGAGACAAGATACATGGATTAAAATACAAACGTGAGATAGACAAGAGACAAGATACATGGATTAAAATACAAACGTGAGATAGACAAGAGACAAGATATATGGATTAAAATACAAAAATATGGAGGGAAAATTCCACGACAAATTAAAAAATAAAATTCATAATTTTGTATCATATTGCTATGACATTACAGAATCATTTCCAAAGTCAGAATTGTATGGCACAACTTCACAATTACGCAGAGCATCGATGTCAATTATGCTAAATTACGTAGAAGGTTATGGTAGAAAAAGAGAAAAAGTAAAGCTAAATTTTTATGAAATTTCTCACGGTTCAACCCAAGAATCTAAATATATAATATATTTTACTTTAACACGCAATTGGATAGACGAAATTAAATATAAAAAAGGCTTAACAATGGTAGAAGAAATTGGAAAAATGTTGTGGAGTACAATAGATTTACAAGAACAAAAAATACAAGAATAAAATCCTTGTATTTTTTTATGTGTATCCTGTTTTTTATCACGTTTGTCTTTTGTTCCATGTATCTTGTCTCTTATTCCATGTATCTTGTCTCTTATTCCATGTATCTTGTCTTTTATTTCATGTATCTTGTCTTTTATTTCATGTATCTTGTCTTTTATTTCATGTATCTTGTCTTTTATTCCATGTATCTTGTCTTTTATTTCATGTATCTTGTCTTTTATTCCATGTATTTTGTCTCTTGTTCCATGTATCTTGTCTTTTGTTTCATGTATCTTGTATCTTGTTACTGCCCCAGTCTGCGAGTAACAACATTAATAGTTTTTAACAGAATTGACAGATCCAGCAACCAGGACCTGTTTTTTATATAAAACAAATCATATTGCAATTTTTGCAAAGATGTTTCCATGTTATCAGTATAGTTTTGGTGGATGACTGCCCAGCCGGTTAAACCGGGTTTAACAATGTGGCGCAGGGAGTAGTAGGGCATTTTGGCTTTCAGTTGTTCCACAATTTGTGGTCGTTCAGGACGAGGGCCAATTAGAGTAATTTCGCGTTTTAATAAATTCCAACATTGAGGTAGTTCATCTAATCTGGTTTGGCGTAGGAATTTGCCAATAAAAGTAACGCGTTTGTCATTTTTAATCGCAAATTGAGCGCCTTCAATTTCTGCGCTGCCATCTTTGTTTAAAGCATACATAGAGCGTAATTTGTACATGGTAAAAATTTCGCCAAATTGGCCAACGCGTTTTTGCTTGATAAAAAGTGGACCAGGCGAGGTTAGTTTAATTAAAGTTGCCAGCGCAGGCAGAAACAAGACAAACACAGCACCCACAACTAAGCCGGCTAAATAGTCAAACAAAATGCGCATTTTTTCATAGATTGGTTGTTGGGTATTTTTTAGATGTTCTAAAAACCAGCTTTCGGAAAAAGTCGTTGGCGGGATACGACCCGTAACTACTTCATAAAAGGAAAAAAGATCATGGACTTGGACATTCCAAAATAGAAGGTTATACAATTCCTGTAAAGCCTGGCTATCTTTGTGGATGTGTGGCGCGATAATGACCATTTGGGCATGATGATTACTAATGGCTGGGCGGATGGTATTTAAACCATGGTAGACATCAAAAAAAGGAAATTTTTCTGGTTTGATTTTTTTATTAGGATCAATTAAGGCACAAATCTGGTAGCTTATTTCTGGTTTGTTTTGAAGGATGTTAATTAGTTCTTCAACTTCAGGTGTAAAACCAATAATAATAATATTAGTGGATAGACGTCCGCTATTAATATATTTATTATATGTTATCCGCCATAGAGCGCTGAGGCCATAGCCGAGAATGATATTTAAGAGCAAGATAGTCTTAGGGGCAATCATCGTGCTTGACAGTAGATAAAAAAAGACAATACTGGTTAAGAAAGATATTAAAGAAGCTTCTAAGAAATAGCGTTGGGATTTTTTGTTTTTTAAATTTCCTAGATCATATAGGCCATTAATAATATTAATGATTAACCAAATTAAAAAAAGGAAGAAGAATAACACCAAGTGTCTTTCAATTTGCGGCCAATTTGGGATTTGCCAGTTTCTAATGGCCAGCGAAAGCCAAAAAGCTAAAATAAAGGCCAAAAAATCTCCGCCCATGAGCATAAGTTGTTTAATTCTATAGATTAAGCGCATATGGCTAAATTAATCATAATTTGGTATAATATTACCACTTTTTATCTAATAAATCAAGTCAAGAATAATTATGAAAAAAATCCTGTTAGTGATTGTTGGTTTAGCCGTGTTTAGTCTGGCAGTGCCGGTGGCAGCTAAAGTTAGCAATGATCCAAATAATACTCAGTGGGCTTATGAGCATGTTTTTGTTAATGATGCTTGGGATTATACTGTTGGCTCACCTAAGGTGATAGTAGCTGTAATTGATAATGGCTTTGATACTTTTCATCCGGATTTACGGGGTAATGTTTGGAAAAATGTTGATGAAATTTGGGGTAATGATATTGATGATGATAATAATGGCTATATTGACGACGTTTGGGGTTGGAATTTTGTTGATAACAACAATGATCCACGGCCAATGGTGGCAGGTCTGTCAGACAAAGGAAAAGAAGCTGGAGTATTTAATCACGGTACTTTAGTAGCCGGTTTGATCGGGGCTGTTGGAAATAATAATATAGATGGTGTGGGCATTAATTGGAAGGTAAAGCTTATGAATATTAAAGTCATAGGCAATTCAGGCAGTGGCAGTATTGCGTTTTTGGCTGAAGCTATTTATTATGCTGTTGATAATGGCGCTCAGATAATAAATATCAGCATGGTCGGCGGAGATGAAACTGGAGCTATAACAGCCGCTGTTAATTATGCTTTTGAACATGATGTGGCCGTTATTGCCGCCATGGGTAATGGCTTGCAGGATTTAGATTACAATCCTTTGTATCCAGTTTGCGCCGATGCTGATTTAACAGAAACTAGAGTATTGGGAGTAAGCGCTATTAGCAAAAGTCATCGTCTGGCTGGTTTTTCCAATGGTGGCACTAGTTGTGTGGATATTACGGCTCCAGGTGAAGAAATAAACAGTTTATTGCGTTATTCACCAACCAATGGCTTGAGCGAACGTTATGGTAATAGTTGGCATGGCACATCTTTCTCTACTCCTTTAGTGACTGGTGCGGCTGCACTTATCAAAAGTTTGCAACCGAGCTGGGGGCCAACCGAGATTTTTCATGCCTTGACTTCTACGGTTCATCATACTCCAGGTCAGGATGAAGTGGTTTATGCTAATTTGTTTGGAGCAGGTCTTTTGCAAATTAATAAGGCGGTGGAGTTTGCTGCTCAAAGCAAGGCAGTGGTAGCTAGTACAAGAAATAATTTAGTTTTTTATGATACTATGGGAGAAGCAGAAATATATAAATTAGATTCTAAGAAAAAAGAATTATTAATTATGAGTGTGTTGACAGGAGTTGATGATGCCGTGAGTTATAATGAAGACGATGAGATTTATTTAGTTAATAGTCAACCTGCCGGCAACAAGAAACGAATTATTACTTTTTACAAATTACAAGATGATTTATGGTTATTATTACGTAGCTGGGCAATAACAGCTTCAGATACAGTGAAATTAGCGGCTGTGGATATTAATCAAGATGACAAGCTTGAGATTATAATCATAAATTCTACAGGCGTTTGGCAGATTTATTCACAATATGGTGTTTTATTGGAAACACCAACAAATTTAGAAAAAATAGGCAAGATTTCTGACATGACTGCAGGTGACTTTGATGGTGATGGTAAAATAGAATTGGCAGTTGGGGCATATCAAGGTAATGAACCATTTTTATCTATCTATAGTTTATTTGGTAGTTTAAAACGCAAGTGGTGGGCCTATGACCCAAGTTATCGTGGTGGTTTGAATTTAGATGTTTTAGATTTTGATGGCGATAATAATGACGATATAATTATTACTGGCATAGATCAGCCAGTACGGATTTGGAGTTACAAAGCTAAAAAGCTTTATCAAACTAGAATTACAGATAAGTTGTTGGCATATTGATCATATTTGTGGTAAAATATATAAGTAAACTATGATAGGAGAAACCCCGATTTTTGAAAAGAAAAATGTCCTCGTTACCGGTGGGGCCGGTTTTTTGGGCTCGCATTTATGTGAAAGATTGTTAAAAGAAGCCAAAGTAATCTGTATGGATGATCTGTCCAATTCCAATATTCAAAATATTGATCATTTATTGCAGTACCCAGATTTTGAGTTTATTAAATATGATGTTAATCAGGAAATTGATTTGGGTCAGTTTGATGAATTGGATAAATTTAAAGTTAAATTTCAAGGTATCCAAGAAGTTTATCATCTGGCTTGTCCAACTAGTCCGAAGAATTTTGAAGAATTAAAATTGCATTCATTATGGTCCAATTCAGCCGGTATGCTTTCAACTTTGGATTTGGCTGTAAAATATAAAGCTAAATATGTTTTTGCTTCCAGTTCAGTGGTTTAT
>CAZRZS010000033.1:0-8359 GCA_964604685.1 uncultured Gammaproteobacteria bacterium | reverse complement strand
GTCATGAGTACTACCATAACCGCACCCAAAATATCAGCAGATTTTTTACACCAACCACCTCCAGTATAACCAACCGGATTGCAGACAAAACCACTAGCTTCGCAAGTGGTCTTTGTGCCATCCTCATCAAGAGTATTACAATATGATCCTTTTATTGCTAATATCTCATTTGGTGATTGTATCATCCACACCTGTGGCAGACGCAAATTAACCATGTAAGGATTAATGGCATTAAGTATAAAATATGACATTAACACCAAAAACAAACCCATCATTGCTCCGGAAATTTTTTTTTTAGCCGCAGTTATTCTCTCTGGACTGCCAGCCGACAAAATCCACTGCAAGCCGGCTATCATAATTACAAAAACCGCCAAAATGCCAGCTATCCAGATAGCGTATTTATACATGAATTTAATAAAATCGCCAATATGATTAAAAGTATTTGTTGTACCAAATGTGACCGCGGTCTTTGCCGGACCCGCCGCCGAACAAAAACCAACTTGGTCACCGCTCTTATTGGTCAAACCTTCACAAGCTTTAGCAGTATCCGTGCCTTGGTAAAATACTTTACTAATTTTATCATCTTCAACCCATATGCCAAATAATTCTTCTCTAGCCGCTTGGCAGTCTGCTTCAGTATAGCAACGCGGGTCTCCAGTAATCACCGGTAGAGGAACGATTGGTTGTTCTGTCGAACTTCCCCCAGTTTTTTTAGTTGGTTGAGTGGACTGCTGACTACTACCAGTTTGACAGACATTTTCTACACAAATATCTCCATCACTACAACCTGAATTATCAAGACAAAAATTTTCTGAATTTGGTAAGGCAGCTGCTTGTGTCACCAGGCTTGGCAAAAACAAAGGTATAAACAAAAAGAGAATAAAAAAACTCGCGATTACTGTCACTGGCCACTTTCTATTTTGCAAATAGTTAAACATATTATTGTTTTAAAAGTTCTAAAATGATTTTATCCCAATCAGCCAGACTAATAGCGCCTTCTACTTTTAAGCCATTAACAAAATAGGTTGGCGTGCCGCGCACGCCCAATTCAATAGCATCAGATAAATCTTGATCTATATCAGCTTGATATTTATATTCAGCCAAACAAGTGGAAAAACTCGTCAACAACAAATTTAATTCATCAGCATAAGACAATAAACTATCATTATCTAAAATTTGTTTATCAAATAATAAATTATGATAAGACCAAAATTTACCCTGTTCCTGAGCGCACTTGGCAGCATTGGCAGCTAACATCGTCTGCGGATGCAAACTCTGTAAAGGCATAAACTTAAAAACTACTCTAATTACTGGTTCATATTTTTCCTCTATCAATTTAAAACCAGCATAGGCCTCCTGTGAATAAGGGCAGGCAAAATCAATAAAAGCCAAAATCGCCACCGGCGCGCCTGGTTCACCCCATACTGGATTAGCCGAACGAATATATTTTTTCCAATCAGCCTCAATAACTTTGGCTTTATTTACACTATCAGCCAACTCACTGTCCCAGGTGGATTTATCATTGGTAAACTGTTTATCCAACTGGTTGGAATCACCATATTTCATTTGCCAAGTATAATAAACAAAAAAACCGCCAAACAACAAAATGGTTATTACTATTAAACCTAAAATTATCAACAATATAACTCCCCGAAACTTTTTAGACCATGGTTTAGATGATCGCCATGCGTTATTTTCCATAAAATTAGTTTGATTTAAAATATTATACCATATTTTGTCAATTGTCAACAGCACCAGTATCTAAACAATATTTTCCCTTTTTACTAAATGCCATTTACCTGCAGGTAAAACCCCTAATTTCAGCTTATTTATCCTAATTCTTTTAAGTGATAAAATCTTGAAACCCAGCCTGCCAAACATACGCCTGATCTGCCGATTCTTGCCTTCTTTTAAAATAACGGTAACGAGTGTACGCTTACCTTTGTTAAAAACTTTTTTTATGGTAATCCCCTGTACATACTCACTGCCAAGAGACATGCCATGCTCTAAAACTTTATAAGAATCTCTGTCCAGATGCTTATCAATTACCACTTCATATTCTTTGCTATGTTCATAGCGAGGATGAGTTAATAAATTGGTTAATTCGCCATCATTGGTTAACAAAACTAAACCTTCAGAATCCTTGTCTAAACGGCCAACTGGATAAACCCGCTGACTTATTTGTTTTTTACCTTGCCAATAATTATCCGTAGTTAATAATTCCAAAACCGACTGACCTAATTCAACAGAAGCACTACAGATATAATCAATGGGTTTATTTAGGGCAATATAAATTTTATTTTCTTCTTTTGCTTGATGGCCTTGTACAGTAACCTTATTCTGTCCCGGATCAACTTTAGCCCCCAATTTGGTCACAAGACTACCATTAACTTTGACTTTGCCAGACAAAATTAACTCTTCAGCTTTACGCCGAGAGCAAATTCCCAAATCAGCTATATGTTTTTGCAATCTAACTAAAATATATTAATCTGTTTTTTAATTTATCCGGCATTTTTTCTATGGCATAGCGTAAAGCTGTGCGGGGCATCTTGACTTTATGCTTCATGACATAATTAAAAACTAACTTTTGATCAAACTCAGCAGCTGTTTTTAATAGCCAGCCATAGCCTTTTTGTACTAAATCATCTTTATCCAACATAAGTCTGTCTGTAATACAAAATATATCTTTAAAAAAAAGGCCTCTGCGGGCAGAAATGATAAAAGTAACAGCCGAGGCTCGTCTTAACCAGCGATTAGATGAATTAGTCCAAATTTTTACTTGTCTGATTAAATTAGGGTAAGTCTCAACCATATATCCCAATGTATGAGTGCAAAAATCATCGCACTTGCTCCAATTATTGATATATTTTTTTAACCAACCTTCAAAAAGCTTAAAATCACTAACTTTAAATTCTCGCTTTTTGTTTAAAGTCCAAGCAAAAGCAATTGTCGCCTCTTCATTATGGTCACTCTTTAACAATTCCTCACAATATCTAAAAATCTGCGGTTTAGTTGCATGTTTAGGAAAGTATGCTTTAGCTATCCTTCTAACTATTGGCGTTCTAACGCCATAACACTTGATTGGTTCTTTAAAAAAATTAACAGCCCCCGCTTTATATTTTTTATCAATATGTCTTTTTAATTCTTCCCTAATTTCAAATATTAATTTGCTCATACTACCATTTAAATTTCTTGTGTTTTAATAAATAATCTAAATGAAGAATATTAAAAGCAATAAATTCATTAGCGATTTCTCCAGCCGCAGCCATTTTAACTGCTTGTTTAAAAGACACAAATTTTACCTCAATAATTTCTTCACCACAATCCTGCGGTAATGGATCTACAACTAAATCTTGAGCCACAAAAACATATATATCCAAAATAGTAGTATTACTTGGAAATCTTTTACGTAATAATTTAATTTTTCTAGCTCGATAACCGGCTTCCTCCCTTAATTCCCTTTGTGCAGCTTTTTGAGGAGTATCGCCTTTATGATCAATCCTGCCAGCCGGTAAAAACCAAACTGTCTTGTCAGGCCCAGAACGATATTCTTTAATTAACAGTAATTCTTGTTTATTATTAAAAGCCAAGATATTAACACTGTTTGGCCGTTGACAATATTCAAAATAATCTTTAGTTCCATCTGGGTAGACTACCTTGCGCTGTTTAATAGTAAAAATTTTGCCTTTATATACAGTTTTTAATTTTTTAGCCATTTTTACCTTTTTCATATGTTTATACCATACACTATTTTCAGCTTTTTTTCAATATTAAACCCCGACGAGAAGTCGGGGACGTTGTTAATTGCCAAATGTTATCCGTCAATTGTTAATAGCGATAATAATCTGCCTTATATGGCCCATTTTCATCCACACCAATATAATCTGCCTGTTCTTTTGAAAGTTTGGTAAGTTTAACTCCAATTTTTTCTAAATGCAATCTTGCTACCTCTTCATCCAAATGTTTAGGTAGCATATATACACCAACTTCATAATCTTTTTGCCACAACTCTATCTGTGCTAAAACTTGATTAGAAAAACTATTACTCATAACAAAAGAAGGATGCCCAGTAGCACAACCTAAATTCATTAATCTACCCTCAGCCAGCATATATATTTCCCGCTCATCTTTAAATACATACTTATCAACCTGTGGCTTGATATTTACTTTCTCTACGCCTTTAACATTATTCAACTTTTCTACTTGTATCTCATTATCAAAATGACCAATATTACAAACAATGGCTTGATTTTTCATTTTAACCATATGTTCTACACAAATAACATCACGATTACCTGTGGCTGTAACATAGATATCAGCTTCACCTAAAGTATCCTCTACGGTTTTCACTTCATAACCTTCCATAGAAGCTTGCAAAGCGCAAATAGGATCAATTTCTGTAACTATTACCCGGCAACCTTGCCCGCGCAGAGCTTGAGCACAACCTTTGCCAACTTCACCATAACCACAAACCACTGCAACTTTACCGCCAAGCATAACGTCCATGGCGCGATTAAGACCATCTATGACTGAATGTCGGCAACCATAAATATTATCAAATTTAGACTTGGTTACTGAATCATTGACGTTAATGGCCGGAAAAAGCAATTTACCAGCTTTAGCCATTTGATATAGACGATGCACACCAGTAGTAGTTTCTTCTGAAACGCCTTTTACCTTTTCAGCCACCTTATGCCAACGTTGTGGATCTTTGACATACTCAACTTTTAATCTGGTCATCAATTCACGGACATCTTCTTCACTCTCACTATAATCTTTATCCAGTAAACCAGGATCATTTTCCACTTCCACACCTTTGTGAATCATGAGAGTAGCATCACCGCCATCGTCAACTATTAAATCCGGTCCTTGGCCACTAAAATCCAAAGCTCTTTCTGTACACCACCAATAATCTTCTAAAGATTCGCCTTTCCAAGCAAAAACTGGCACTCCAGTTTGAGCTATAGCCGCAGCCGCCTGATCTTGAGTTGAAAAAATATTACATGAAGCCCAACGGATTTCTGCGCCTAAAGCTACCAGAGTTTCAATCAAAACAGCAGTTTGTACTGTCATATGAAGTGAACCCATAATTTTCACATCTTGTAATGGTTTCTCTTTAGTATGTTTATCCCGAATTGCCATCAAACCAACCATCTCTTTTTCAGCAATCTCAATTTCTTTCCGGCCCCACTCGGCTAAGGATATATCTTTAATTTTGTTCCGCCGTAAGGACGGGATCCCGCCTTGGCGGTGATAATCCATTTTTGCCATAAATTAAATTATTATAACTTAATTAATTCAATAATTAAATACATTAAATACATACCAACTAATACTCCGCCTTCCCAACGTTCTAGTCGGTCTTTGGTATGTAAAAAAATTATCAAAACCAAGGTAACAACAATTAAACTCAAAGAAACAATTAAAAGTGGCTGCCAAACTATAATCTCAAAAGGAAAAAATAAAGATAGTAGGCCCAAAACCAAAATATTGGCCATGGCACTACCTAAAATATCCCCAACCACTACTTCACTATGGTATTTCCGGGCCTTAATTGTCAAAGTTAATTCTGGTAAATTAGTACCGATAGACAAGACTAATAAACCTAAAATTAAAGTTGGCACCTGCCAAGTCTCAGCTAAAAAAACCGCTTGCTCTACAATCAACCAAGAAAAAATAAATAATCCACTTAAGCCAATAATAAACCAAAATATAATTTTTCTGCTTGAAGCTACTTCTACTGGCGGATCCCATCCATCCATCCGACGATCATAAATGGCATGGAGTATAAAAAATAAATAGGCAATTATTAAAATTAAGCCATCTACTCTTGATAAAACTCTATCCCATAATAAAAACAAAGGCAGTAAAATTATAGTGGCCATTAAAAACAAATCCTTGATAAAAAAATTCGGCCGCCAAAAAGGTAAAGCGCGCGGCAAAAAACGAAAAACATTAATAACTGAAAATTTCTTTTCCGTAAAAATTACCCCTTGTAATAAAGCATTCAGGCCGATTAAAAGCGTAAAAAGAACAATCATCCCTCCTAATATATTCCCCAATGATAGTTGCGGATAATTTTCCCAACCAGCATTCAAAGCAACAAATAATTCCGGAGTGCTTGTTGCCAACCCTAAAATTATAAAACCAATTACAAATTCATTCCAACCTAAACGCTTACCTAAATTTGCTAAAGCTTTAATTAAAACATCAGCTGATTTGCCAATCAGAAAAAATGAAACTATTATTACTACTATAGCAATCGGGATGGAAAGCATAATTTAACCACGTTGAATAAGAAAAGCCAAATAACTAACATATAACAAAACAAACACTAAGCCTTGCCAGCGGTTAAGCTTGTGGCGATGATGTGTAAACATAAAGCCAAACAATAATAAAATCGCTAAAATATTAATTCCCACGTCAAAATTCACAGTTGCATTAAAAGGTAGAGATAATATCGTGGCAGTCAAACCCAAAATCCAAAAAGCATTAAAAATATTTGAACCAATGATATTGCCAATGGCAATGTCATCTTGACCATGAAGAGTGGCAATTACAGACGTAGCCAATTCTGGTAAAGAAGTGCCAATAGCAACAATAGTCAAACCAATTAAAGCTTCAGACATACCGGCTAAACGAGCCAAAATAATAGCATTGTCAACCAATAATTTACCACCATAAAACAAACCAATTATTCCAAGAATAGTCAAAATCAACGAAATCAATAATGAATATTCTTTAACTTTTCCTTCTTGCTGTTGTTTATCCTTCTTGACCATGCCATAAGCGTAATATATAAAAATAAAAAAGAATGACATCAAAGCCAAACCATCAGTGCGGGAAAGTATATTAAAATTTGCATTATCCAACAAAGCATCATTGCCCATGATAAAAATTAAAAACACTGAAAGCAAAGCTAAAGGAATCTCCTTCCAGACTGTATTACTTTGTACCTTAAGCGAACGAATTAAACCACAAACACCTAAGATGAGAAAAATATTAGAAATATTTGAACCAATAATATTGCCAATGGCAATGTCAGCTGAACCACGTAAAGCAGAAAAAATATTTACTACTAACTCTGGTGCTGAAGTGCCAAAAGCTACCACTGTCAAGCCGATAACCAAAGGGCTGATTTTCATTTTGCGAGCTAAAGAAGCCGACCCTCTAACCATGACTTCACCGCCACTAACTAATATAGCTAAACCGATAAGTAATAATAAAATGATTAAAAACATAAATAACCTAAATAAAAAACAGGCATAGTATAACTCCTGTGACCTAAAAAATCAAGTCGCTTACATCTCTAGTAAAATTGTCTCGCCATAAGTCTCTTGATATCGCTGATTAAACTCATCCAGGGTAAATTTATGATTTTGCGTACCATAGTGCTCCACGGCATAGGCGGCAACCACAGAACCAACTTGACCACAGGTCTTCAAATCATGGCCTTGTATATAACTAATAAAAAATCCTGCTCGATAGGCATCACCAGCTCCGGTTGGATCTTCAACTGAATGAACGGGACAAGCTTTCACTTCAATCATCTGATCCTTGGTACTAATTACTGAACCCTTATCACCCAAAGTAGTTATGACAACCTCTACGTGATTTAATAATTCCTTAATATCCCAACCTATTTTCTCTTCTGTCATTTTAATTTCATAGTCATTGCCGATATAGAACTTGGCTTGACCAATGGCCGCCATCAAATCCTGCGGAGTTAAAGCCGTAATTTGCTGACCAGGGTCAAAACAAAAAGGAATCTGTTTTTCTTGGCATTCTTTGGCATGTTTAATCATAATATCCTTGCCTGAAGGTGCAACCAAAGCAAACTTAATATCTTCGACAACATCTTTAATAGATAAATTTATGGCCTTATTAGCAGCGCCATTATAAAAAGCTGTGATCTGATTATCGTCTTTATCTGTAGTAATATGGGCAGAAGCAGTTAAAATATCTTTGCTTATAGATACATAATCGGTTTTGATATCTAATCCAGTAAAATAATCCAAATAATCCTGCCCATCTTTGCCAATGGTTGCTAAAATTAAAGGATTACCAGCTAACAAATTCATGTTATAGGCAATGTTGCCAGCAGTGCCGCCAAATTCACGGCTTAATTTTTCTACCACAAAACAGACATTCAAAATATGTAATTGATCTGGTAAAATATGATTTTTAAAACTATCAGGAAAATCCATGATATAATCATAAGCTAAAGTTCCTGAAATTAATATAGACATAAAATATATTTAAAATTCTGGCGGTACCTTTTGGTTAAAATCCGAACTTTTTTTAACGAAAATCCGGATTGCGAACTTTGACGCTCCGCCCCGCCGCCGCTCGCTAACGC
>CAZRZS010000032.1:0-8546 GCA_964604685.1 uncultured Gammaproteobacteria bacterium | reverse complement strand
TAACTATGACATTTCTATTTTGCCCGTGCTATGACATTATCATATGGGCGGGACAGTATCTGGCTACTGTCTAAAAAAATCACGAAAAAAATAGCTAAAACAAGGTAAAAAAAACCAATTTATCCCCAATTATCTTAGCTTGCAAAAAAGTCTTAAACAGTGTATAATATTGTCGTACTTTTTTATTAAAATATTTATGCACATATCTTGGTTAGGCAACACCGCTTTTAAAATTCAGGCTAAACCACTTGATAAAGACGTGGTAATTGTCATTGACCCCTATCGTCCAAACAAAGGTAATTTTCCACGAAGCTTAGCGCCAGATATTGGCTTGTTTACCCATGGGGAAAAAGACAGCATCACTCTATCCGGCAACCCCTTTATCTTTTCCACCCCGGGCGAATGCGAAACCAAAGGTATTTTAATCACAACTGTCATTGGCCATGAACCTAATCAAATTATGCTACGTTTAGATGCCGAAGGCATTAGTGTAGGACATTTAGGTATAACTAATAAACCCTTAACTAACAAACAATTAGAAGTTTTATCTGAAGTAGATGTTTTGCTAGTGCCAGTAGGCAATAATGAATCATACGATGCTGAAGCTGCTATGAAAATCATCAATATTGTTGAACCGCGCGTGGTTATACCCATGGCTTTCAAATGCGATTCTGATCCTCAAGCCAAGCCAGTAGATGCTTTTCTAAAAGAAATGGGCGTAAGCAATGGCCATGCCGAAAAAAAAGTAATTTTGAAGAAAAAAGATTTACCTCAAAATGAAACCCAAGTGATTATCTTAGCTAAGGAATAATTATGCTGGTTAAAAAAAAAGACAAAAAATCAAAGAAAAAAAACACGAAACGTAAAGTTATAAAAAAAACAGTTAAAAAAGAAATTAAGCAGGCCGTGGATAAAATCCCTGGAATGATTTTTGAACAAATTGAATTTAAATCGCCTGAAAAAAAACAACTCACTCCAGCACAGCCAACTTTTAGCCAGCCACAATATTATGATGCCAATGAAAAGCGTAAACACAGTCTAATGTGGTTTGGGATTATTACAATAGCTATCATTATTTTTAGCATGTGGGTCTGGAATACTCGTAGTTTTATGAAAGACCTTGGCTTACGAAATCAACAAAAAACCGGGCTTTGGGACCAAGCTAAAGAAGAATGGGCAGAGATAAAAAAGAAAGAAACAAATACTGAATCTGAATTGGAAGGAATAATAAAAGAGGAAACTAACACTGATGATATAAAAGCCACAGTTAAACAAACTTTGTTAAATATAATTGCTAGCTCTACCAAAAAAACTACCACTACAACGACTAGCGCTCTTGAATAATTATGCCTAAAAAAAAACCTGCTAAAAAAATAATGAAAAAAACTGTCCAAAAGACTGTAATTGAAGTTACTCCTAAATTAACTAAACAAAAAAAATTGGAATTTGCCCCCACTGGTCGAGTTGAACCTATTCAAATAGTCGAGGAAATGCAAACCTCCTATTTAGATTATGCCATGTCTGTGATTGTTGCACGCGCCCTGCCTGATGTCCGTGATGGCCTCAAACCTGTTCATAGACGCATACTTTACGCCATGTGGAATATTGGTTTAAAACACAATGCCAAATTTCGCAAATCTGCCCATGTAGTTGGTGAAGTTATGGCTAAATATCATCCCCATGGCGATGCCGCGATTTATGATTCCATGGTACGTATGGCCCAAAATTTTTCAATGCGCAACCCTCTGGTCCATGGCCAGGGTAATTTTGGGTCTATGGATGGGGATAGAGCGGCAGCTATGCGCTACACCGAAGCTAAGCTACAAGCTGTGGCTGAAGAAATGTTGCTTGATATTGAAAAGGATACTGTAGACTTTACACCCACCTATGACGGTTCTCATCGAGAACCTCGCGTTATCCCTAGTAAACTGCCTAATTTGCTTCTTAATGGCACAATGGGTATCGCTGTAGGCATGGCTACTAACATTGCCCCGCATAATCTAAGCGAACTCTGTAATAGTATTATTCATTTAATTGATAATCCAAAAACTCCGGTTGAGGATCTAATGGAGTTTGTTAAAGGTCCAGATTTTCCGACTGGCGGTATTATCTATAACAAAAAAGATATTGCTACTGCCTATGCCACTGGCAAAGGCGGTATTGTACTGCGAGCTAAGACCGATATTGTGGAAAACAAACCCTGCCAATTCCAAATTATTATTTCTGAAATCCCCTACCAGGTTAATAAAGCTACTTTGATTGAAAAAATTGCCGCCTTGGTACAAGAAAAAAAACTTGAAGGCATCAAAGATTTACACGATGAATCTAATAAAGAAGGTGTTCGCGTGGTCATTGACCTAAAAAAGGATTCCTATCCTAAGAAAATTTTGAACCGCCTATTCAAACTCACGGAATTGCAAACCACCTTCCACTTTAACATGCTAGCCTTGGTTGATGGCGGTATGCAACCACGCGTCCTAAACCTAAAAACCATTTTAGAAGAACATATTAAACACCGCCAAGAAATTATTCGCCGACGCACAGCCTTTGATTTAACTAAAGCTAAAGAACGCGCCCATATTTTAGAAGGCTTGAAAAAAGCGTTGGATAAAATTGACCAAGTCATCAACACAATTAGAAAATCTAAAGACAAAGATCAGGCCAAGGTCAACTTAATGAATAAATTCAAATTTACCGAAAGACAAACTGTGGCCATATTAGAGATGAAGCTGCAACAATTGGCTAATTTAGAACGCAAAAAAATTGAAGATGAATTAAAAGAAAAGAAAAACTTGATTAAAGAATTAGAAGCAATTCTAGCTTCACCACAAAAGATTTTAGGGATTATTAAAAAGGAAACTAAAGAACTTAAAGACAAATATGGCGATGAACGGCGCACGCAAATTGTGGCCCATGGCGCCAAAGAATTTTCCATTGAAGACCTAGTGCCCAATGAACCCACTATTATTATGGCCACCCGCGACGGCTATATCAAACGCCTACCCATTGATACTTTTAAAACTCAAGGCCGCGGCGGCAAAGGCGTAATTGGCCTAACAACCAAAGAAGAAGATGTAGTGGATATTCTCATTTCAACCAATACGCATGATAATATTCTCTTTTTCACTACCCGTGGCCGAATTTTCCAGCTACGTGCCTACGATATTCCTCCAACAACTCGTACTTCAAAAGGCCAAGCCATGGTAAATTTCTTGCAACTGGCCCCCAATGAAAAAGTTTCAGCCATTTTATCCATGTCTGACATGAGTAAGTACAAATTCCTAGTCATGGTCACTAACAAAGGCACGATTAAAAAAACTGCTGTCGAAGATTTTGATAATGTTCGCCATTCTGGCTTGATTGCTCTAAAATTAAAACCTGAAGATATGTTGGAATGGGTCCAGCCCTCTACTGGCAAAGACGATGTGGTAATTGTCACTTCTGGCGGCCAAGCTATCCGCTTCAAAGAAACTGCTGCGCGCCATGGGTAGAACTGCTAGCGGGGTACGCGGCATCCGCCTAAAAACCAAAGATGAAGTTGTTGGTATGGATGTGGTTTCCACTGAATTGGTGAAGAATAATGTCTTGGAAATGCTAGTTATTTCTGAAAATGGCTTAGGTAAAAGAACTAATTTAAAAGAATATAAAGTACAAGGTCGTGGCGGTTCTGGTATCAAAACCATGGCTATTACTCCAAAGACAGGCAAAATTATTAATATGGATATAATCAATAATACGGAAGATAAGGATCTGATGATGATTTCTGTCCAGGGCCAAGTAATTCGTACTCCGCTTAAATCTGTTTCTACTTTAGGCCGAGCCACCCAAGGCGTGCGAGTCATGCGCTTCAAAGAAGCTAATGACAAAGTAGCCAGTATTACACTATTGTAAATATATATAAACTAAACAAAAAATCGTTATTAAAACAACGATTTTTTGTTTTCTAAAATTATTTACTAAAACTCTTCAAAGCAATCTTCAATAACTCCTCACTAGTCTTGTTTTCACTATCTAATGAACGCACAATTTGTCGAGCTTCATTTTTGGTATAACCAAGTGAGACTAGAGCATCAATTACTTCACCCAACTGTTCGCCAACGGCATCCTTACCATTGGCGCCAACTTCAACCATCTTTGATTTCAGATCAACCACAATTCGTTCAGCTGTTTTCTTACCTACACCTGACACCTTGGTAAGATAGGAAACATCACCGCGGGCAATAGCCCCAGAAATTTCCTCAACACTACCTAGAGATAATAGGTAAAGGGCAGATTTTGGCCCCACGCCTGAAACATTAAGAAACTTCATAAACAAATCGCGTTCTGCTAAATTTTTAAAACCATAGAGTTCTAAAGCATTCTCACGTACAGCTAAATATGTATATAAATTAACTTCTTTTGCCTTATTTAATTCTAAAAATAAGACTGGAGTTACACGGACCTCATAACCCACACCTGTATTAGTCAAAACTGTCAAAGCCTGATTGGCATGGCCAATAATTTTACCAGTAATATATGAAATCATAGTAAATATATATTACCTAAAATTTCAAAAATATACAAGTTTAAACCACCTTTTTAGGTGGTTTAATATTTTTATATAAATTATTTACTCTCCCAATTGTTCTGCCACTTCTTCAGCAAAATTACAAGATTTTTTTTCTAAGCCTTCACCTAATTCATAGCGAACAAAACGACGAATACTAAGCTTTTCACCAATCTCGCCTATTTTCTCAGTTAGTAGTTGTTCTATGGTTTTATCTTCATCTTTGATAAAGGGCTGCTCTAACAAACACACTTCAGAATAATACTTGCCCATCTTGCC
This sequence comes from uncultured Gammaproteobacteria bacterium, assembly GCA_964604685.1. GTDB lineage: Bacteria > Patescibacteriota > Patescibacteriia > Magasanikbacterales > UBA922 > CAZRZS01. Next base: position 3,721 of record CAZRZS010000032.1, on the reverse strand, counting down.
GGCAAGGATTTTTTCAATCATATCCGCTGGTTTGCCTTCATTTTTCAGTTGTTCACGATAAATTTCTTTTTCCTTATCTAGTTCCCCAGCCGTCACATCTTCACGTGATAAGTGAGCAGGATTAGTTGCAGCAATATGCATGGCAATATCATGAACCAATTCTTTAAAAGGATCAGATTTAGCCACAAAATCAGTTTCGCAATTGATTTCTACCAAAACACCAATCTTGCCGCCGGCATGAATATATGAATAGATTAAACCTTCGGCCGCAATTTTATCAGCCCGTTTAGCTGCTTTAGCAATACCTTTTTTACGTAAAATATCACCGGCTTTACCAACATCGCCATTGGCTTCTATCAAAGCTGTCTGGCAATCCATCATTCCTGCCCCTGTTTTTGCTCGAAGCTCAGCAATAATTTTTGTGTCTACCCCCATATTTTTATTTATTATCTTTTTTAATATCTTTAATCTCAGCTGGCTTTTCCACTTGCTTGTTAGCCACGCCTTCTTTAATCGCCTGACCGACTAATTCTACAATCATTTTAATGCTATTAACAGCGTCATCATTGGCAGGAATGACATAGTCAGCCTTATCTGGGTTAGCATTGGTGTCACAAATGGCAATAATCGGCACTTTCATTTTATTGGCCTCCACCATTGCTGTCTTTTCTCGCTGTAAAGCAGGAATAAAAATCAAATCCGGCTTCTTTTCCAAAGTGGAAATACCTTCCAAATAACCAGACATCTTTTCTAATTTGCGAGCTAAATCCAGCTGCTCTTTTTTAGTATATTTCTCAATCTCACCACTAGCCACTTCGTCTTTTAACTGATTATACTTCTTCAAAAGCTTTTTCATTTCAGAAAAATTGGTAAGCAAACCGCCCAACCAACGATCAACAAGGTAGGGCATGCCACAATCCATGGCTACTGCCTTAACTACTTCCCGAGCTTGAGGTTTGGTAGTTATAAATAAAATAATCTTGCCCTCTTGAGCAAGCTTTTTAATATCCTCCAAGACTGTCTTGAGTGCAGACTGAGTCTTCTCAAGATCAATAACATGAACGCCGTTTCTTTCAGTAAAGATAAATGGCTTCATTTTGGGATGCCAACGAGAAACTTGGTGGCCAAAGTGCACACCAGCTTGCAACATCTCCAAGATACTAGGGAGTTTCATAAATATTTTCCTTTCGCCTCGCCTCAGCTAATCCCCGAAGGGACAGGAAAAATGCCAAGGTTGAGGGATTAATTAATGACCATATTCTACCCTATGGCCAAAATTTTGTCAAGAGAAGTAATTTCTGATAGAATATGATAGAATATATATACTTAACCATAAATCTATGCCCAACAAAAATGAAAAATTAAACTTTAATAAAATGCGTTCAGTCTTTTTCTTTGGACTGATAATTATTTTAGGCTTAGCCATTCTCTATATAGTTCGCCCTTTCTTTTATCCAATTTTCTGGGCCGCCATTATCGCCGTACTTTTTTACCCTGTCTATTGCTGGTTGCGCAAACATTTTAAATCATCCAGCTTAAGTTCTTTTTTAACTGTTTCCTTGGTAATTATTATTCTCTTTTTGCCACTCAGTTTGCTCTCAACTCTAATTGTTAATGAATCTATTGATCTTTATCAAACTGTCTCTCAAGGCAACTATATACAAAAAGTTAGCGGTGTTGAAAATTGGTTGCAAACCACTGCTATAGGTCCTTACATAGAAAAAGTAAAGACAGAAGGAATAATATATGCTGCTGATGCCACCAAAACCATCAGTATCTTCCTATTTAACAATCTAAAAAGTATTACACAAAACTCCTTGAAATTTTTCTTCATGCTTTTTATTATGCTCTATGCCCTCTTCTACTTTTTAAGAGATGGCAAAAGAATTTTAAAACGCTTGATGTATTTATCACCTTTGGGTGATAAATATGAGGCTATGCTCTATGAAAAATTTACTTCCACGACTCGTGCCACTCTCAAAGGCACACTATTAGTCGGCCTTATTCAAGGCACTCTGGGCGGCATTCTCTTTTTAGCCACTGGCGTAGAAGGCGCTTTTATTTGGGGAGTAGTTATGGTAGCTTTTGCCATTATCCCGGCTCTCGGACCATTTATCATCATCCTGCCAGCTGGCATTATTATGTTAGCATTGGGTAATATTTGGCAAGGTGTGGTCATTCTAGCTGTTGGCCTTGGTTTTATTGGCATGATTGATAATTTTATCCGCCCGCCCCTAGTTGGCAAAGATATACAAATGCATCCCCTCTTGGTCTTATTCGCGACTTTGGGCGGTTTGCTTCTCTTTGGTATTTCTGGTTTTGTTATTGGTCCGGTTATTGCCGCTTTGTTTATAGCTATTATGAGTATTTATGATCATCATTACCGCAATGAACTAAGCAACAATTGACAAAAATCTATCAAATTTGGACAATTTTTTAATCTTTGATTTGTTCTAACAACTTTGCCACCATTTCCTCCGCTTTATGTTGCAATTCCCCAGTGGAATAAACTGAAGACTGTTCGCCGCGGGACAATTCTTCCATTTGTTCACGAACTAAATCCCCTCGCATTTTCTCTAATTCGTCAGCATATATAGCTATTTTCTTTTTTAACTCCTCTATTTGTTTTTTATCTTGTTTAATTGAGGCAGGATCGTCTTGGGCCTGAACAAGCTGCAACTGCTGGCGCAATTGCTGGATCGCTTGGGCGACCTGCTGCATATGTAAAACAATGTTCTGCAATTGTTTTTTACTTGTCTTAACTTCTTTCAATAAAAAATCGGCTCGTTCCAGAGCAGCCGCTTCACCTATCCCTTCTTCTTGTTTATCCTTTTGTTCATGTCCAAATTCTCGGCTTTCACGAGAACGACGAAAATTATCTTTTTCAATTTCTATACTCATAACATTTACCATTATACTACTGATTAGTCTGGCTTTCAAATACTTGCTTTTTACACAAATATATGATAAGATTTATTCCATTGTTATACTATATTTGTAAATTGATTAGGTAAACACGTAAAAACACTTTTACAATGCGTCTGCCATATAGTATAATATATACATGAAAAAAAGATCATGGACAGACCAGCAACTCAAATCAGCAGTCGAAAAATCAACCAGTTATCGACAAGTACTGTCTTTATTGAATTTAAAAGAAGCTGGGGGCAACTATGCCCAATTAAAAAAATATATTAAAGAGTACAATTTAGACACCAAACACTTTACTGGTAGGGGTTGGAATAAAGGTAAACGTTTTCCTTTTAAAGCCAAAATACCTCTAGAAAAAATTCTAACCAAAAACAGTAATTTTCAAAGTTATAAACTCAAAAAAAGATTATTTATTGCTGGTTTAAAAACAAAAAAATGCGAGCAATGCGGTTGGGCAAAAACGACTAAAGATGGCTATTTACCACTTGAGTTAGACCATATAAACGGAAATTCATCTGATAATCGTATAGAAAATTTAAGAATCCTTTGTCCTAACTGCCATAGTTTACAACCAACACATAGGGGTAGAAACAAGAAGAAGAAAACATCTAAGCCCAGGTGATGAAATGGTATACATGCGACACTTAAAATGTCGTGGCTCCTGGCCATGCGGGTTCGAGTCCCGCCCTGGGCACCAGTATTAAACTTTCAGGAATTTTGCCGACCGATTCGGCCGCGCGAAGCGCCGCCTCATACGGCAAAATGGGGTTTCCGCGCGCTTCGCGCGCGG
>CAZRZS010000031.1:0-8669 GCA_964604685.1 uncultured Gammaproteobacteria bacterium | reverse complement strand
TAGTATTATAGTATATAAGATTATTACTTCTATTTCCATACTACCAAATAAGCGGAAGGGGTGGGATTCGAACCCACGGTAGGCGTTAACCCACAACAGTTTTCAAGACTGTCCCATTAAACCGCTCTGGCACCCTTCCATGGCGGAGAGGGAGGGATTCGAACCCTCGGTCCGGTTTTACCCGAACAACACATTAGCAGTGTGCCCCTTTCGACCACTCAGGCACCTCTCCCTGACGCAGATATTTTATATTAAAACACCCCTTCTGTCAATCCTACCGCCGCCAGCACAAAAGTCAGCCCCGCGCCAGACTAAATCCCACAACTTTATTAACTCCCGCCTCCCGCAAAACTTTAGCCGCCTCTTGCATAGTGCTACCTGTAGTAAAAACATCATCCACCAATAAAATATTGCCGCTGATTTTTTCTTTAATTTTAAAAGCATCAACCAGATTTTTTAATCTGGCTTCCCGACTCAATTTAGCTTGCTGTAAAGTCTGTCTAACTCTGTCTAAAGCTTGCGACATAGGCTTATCTAAATGCCGAGCTAAAATTTTAGCTATTATTTCCGCCTGATTAAAACCTCGTTCAGCCAGACGCTTTCTATGTAAAGGAATGGGGACTATATAATCAAAATTGTTTAAAACCCCAGTCCTGGCAAGGAACTCTGCAATAATTTTATCAATGATTAATTTTAAATCATCGGCATAATAATATTTTAAACTCCGAATTATATTTCCCAATAGTGAATCTTCTTCATAAGCCGCCAACGCAATCTGGGCAGTTAAGAAAGAATCAACTTTATCTTTGCAGGCCTCACAATTTCTGCCCGCTTGGCTGATTTTATGACAGCGCGGACAACAATATACTCCTGAAAAATCCAATCGGGCAAAGCAAGCTGCACAAACCCACTCTCCTTCTTTATGGCATTTTAAACAATAGCTGGGGAAAATATAATTTTTAACTTCTGCTAAAATATGCTTTAATTGCATGTGGTTTAAAAAATAAGGCGAACCTAAATCCGCCAGCTACCAAAAACTGATAGTTGATAATTAGCTAATCCCAAAAAAAACCATTAACCCGCCAATCGTCGCCGACCATAACTAATTCTACCCGGCCTGAACGTTGTTTTATTTCTATTTTATTGTCTTTTTTAATTTCTTGCTGAGTAGCTACTGACACAACCGCTTCAGTCGCGGTCAATTCAACAATTTCACTGACCAGCACTCTGGTAGTCACGCCTTCATAATTTTGGCTAGCTTCAATTTTTTGTTTTTCCAACCAAAGCGACATCTTTTTTGTTGCCAAAACTAAAGCATCAGACAGATGCGCGTTATCATTTTGATTGGAATAACTGGCAAATCTTTCCACAAATAGACGGGCGACTTGTTTGGCATAGATTTCTTGAGAAAACTCCGGCATAACAAAAACTTCAACGCTAGTCGTTTGTGTCTGGGCTGACCCAAATTCTTCTAAATCAGAGGTTGAGGGCTTGATAGAGACGCTTTTTAAAATTTGTTTGCCTGATTCCATAAGGCCAGCAGGTGATAAAAACAAATACCCTAACAACAATGCCAAGATTAATCCCACTGTCAAGCTGATAATAATAAAAATTCTTTTACGTAAATCCAGCATAATCATTAATTAAAAATAAAAAATTATGTTTCCCCGCCTATATTCGCCTCAAATTCTTTTTTAGCTTTGGCAATTTCCAACAATTGCCGCGGATCGCTAGTCACTAATTGATCTTCAGTATAAGAGGAAACCACTTTAATGGCGGCATGCTTTAAGCCGGCGAAAAAAATGCCTTCACCGACAGCGCTTTCTAATAATAAATACTTTTCGCCTTCAGTCAACATAAAAGTTTTTTGAATAATCTCAATGGCCGCCGGCGTCTGGCGCATCAATAATTGTAAAACTGAATTAGTCACAATTGACTGGCCGTACTGCGAACCCAAGAAATCATTGACATCTTGGGTAATAGTAGTCACGCCTAAATAATACTTGCGCGCCCGTTTCACCAAAGCATAAATAAATTTAGCGCTGTCTTCATTTTGCATCAACCACCAAGCTTCATCAATCACCAAAAGTCTCTTCTTGCGCTCGCTTCTGACAATATTCCAAACATAATTAATTAAATTATAAATAGCCATCGGCCGCAACTCGTCCTCTAAATCGCGCACGCTAAAGACAACCAGCTGATTATTCATATTAACATTCGTTGGGGAATTAAACAAACCGGCAAAAGTGCCCTCAGTATATTTTTTCAATTGCATAACCAAAGTTTCACCGCCTTCCATGCTTTCCAAAATTTCCAATAAATCCTGCATAATCGGAGCGGTAATATTGTTTAAATCACTGTCAACGGTAATGTCTTTTTTATTATAGGTTTCTTTAAGCGCGCGGTCAATTATTGAATCTTCGGCAACTGTCAAAGAACCAAACATAATGCGCATCAGGCCTTTGAGAGTAATAACGGCGCTGCGGATAATATCTTCAGTGGAAATTTGCTGGCCAACCGGACGCGGCAGGTCAAAAGGATTAACTTTGCTTTCTGAAGCCAAAGAAACATTGACATAGGTGCCGCCAACGGCTTCGGTCAAATGCAAATATTCCATTTCCGGATCAATGACAATCACATCCATGCCCATCATTAAACTCCGCAGAATTTCCAGTTTGACAGTATAAGACTTGCCCGCGCCAGAAGTGGCGAAAACCACCATATTGGCATTTTGCAAAGAAAAACGGTCAAAAATAATTAAACTATTATTATGCCGATTAATACCATAAAGAATGCCTTCATCACTGCTTAATTCTGAAGAAATAAAAGGAAAAGAGGCGGCAATAGGTGAAGAATTCATATTGAAAGAAACATTTAATTCATCCAGCCCTAAAGGCAAAGTTGAAGTAAAACCTTGTTCCGCCTGAAATAAAACATGCTTGCTATAAATTAATTTCGCGCCAAAAATATTTTCAATATCTTCATTAATTCTATCCAGTTTTTCTTTACTTTTGGCATAAATCGTCACATAAAAAGCAAACTGAAAAAAATGTTCCACGCCCTGGGTTAAATCATCACGCAATTGTTCAATATCCCGCAAAGCCGTTTCTCTAAGCGGATCTCGAGGCGCGCCTTTTTCCGCATCGCCGCTGATCTGCGCCTGCAAAGCGCCCACCTTCTTTTTTAATTGCTTTAAAATTATAGCTGAAGTAACCGGATAAAAAAACATGCTCACATCCATCGTCATATTTAAATTTAAAATTGGCAGACTCCAGCCCACCGCAATATAGCGAGGATAAGTGATGACAAAAATTGTCCGTAAAAAAGTCTCGCCCAATTGAATAAAATTGGTTTCCACGCGGAAAGCCGAAGGCGCCAGTAAATCGCGGATGGCTACTGTCCCCTCGCGATATAAACGTTCCTCTTCTAAAGTAATTAACTGCTCTGTTTGCTCCGCTTTAGCCCGCGGTTCTTTTTTATCTAAAGGCAATTTTTGACTAATGATTGGTTTAAAGGCCATAAAATTATAGATTGTCAATTTGTAATTTTTCCACCGGCTGTAATTCTTCAGCAAAAGAAATATCCGGATTATAACTGATATAATAAAGTTCAATTAAACTCTGCGTATCCAATTGCCTAACGGTCAAACTCATGCCCTGCAGACCGCTGATGACTTGGCGTATTCTAACATCTAAATCAGCTTTGCGCTTTTGAAATCTCTCTTCTTTTAGACGCACGGTCAGCGCCGGGGTCAGTACTTCTTTAAATCTGGACCAAAAACTTTTCTGCCGGTTTGATAAAGGATCATAAGGCACAATAACATAAAAACGTTTAGTCATAATCTGCCCAATCTCAACAAATTCTTCAATGAAAGCCCGGTAGTCGGCAATTTGCGCGTGCAATAATTCGTTACTCTGCGCTTTTTCTTTTTTAATCAATTTATCTAAATAAGGCCTGATTTGCAAACGTCTTGATTGCACTGAAATTTGTAAAGGAAAATCCAAAGAATTCAAAAAACTGACATAAGCGGAAATCAAAGCGTTCTGTTCGTCTTCGGTTTTTAAAGAAAAATTAATGCTGGAAGTCATTAAAACCGCCCGCAAAGTGCCATCTTGCAAAATCACTGTGTCAGCTTTGATTTCCGCTATCGGCAAATAAGCCTGCGCAGCCGGTTTAGTTTGTTTCTTTTTTATGGTTTTTTTAAATTTCATAATTTTCTTCATCCGGGCGGTAAAAACCGCCGGTATTAACCACTAAAGCTAAATTGCGGATATGTTCATTTTTGTTGGTTTTTGGCGCTCTGGCCTCGGGCACTTCATACAGAACTTGCTGACGCCAATAATCTAAGTCTTTTTTGCTATAATCTTTACGCCAAATCCGCAAAGACGGCCGGCGTAAAGTCTGAATTATGTTTAAAAGAAAATAATGAAAAGTCTGGCCATTAATTTTAACAAAGGCAAAAACTATGGCTAAACTGCCAACAATGGCTAATAAAGCCACAAACAAGGAAAAATCAGCAAATTTATAACCAAGAAAAATAATCAGGCCAGCCGCTAGTAAAATTAAAAATTGACGAACGGTAATCGGTCCAAAAATTTTATCTTCCACATCTATAAATTGAGGCACTACGAACTGTTGCATACTTTAATAATTTATTTGCTTGTTTAATTGCACTAAAGCCATAAATTCAGCCAGCTTCAAATCATCTTTATTCGGCTGGTTATTAAGCAGGTCGCTGAATTTCAAACGACTGGCTAAAGCCTGTTTAATGACAGCTTTGTATTGTTCATACAAAGGACTTGCCTGCCATGCCTGAACCGCCTGCAAATACCAAACAAAAGATTCCATTTTAAAATTTGCCAGCTTTTCTAACATTATAGCCACAGCTGAAGCCTGCTTATCAGCCAAACGGCGCCAATCCAACAAAGTCATATTTCTAATCTCATCAATCGGTCCCAGACTCTGTTGTTTGTCCGGTTCCACAGGCCTGACATCATGCAAAATGGGCTTAGCATCCCCCCAAGCCTTTGGCCTGGCTGACGGCTCTGCCTGTTGTCTTGGACTTGGCGCCTTTAACGGCGGGACTGGCGGCAACGACACTGTCTGGGCTCTTGGCTGGCTGGCAATCGGCTTTGTTAAGACTTGCTGAATCAAACCTAGTAATTCCCGAGCCTGCGTCTGACTCCAGCCCAACCCTCCGCTGGCTTCAGCTTTAGTTATATAAACCAGCAATTGATCATCTGTCCTAATATCTTTAAGCCGTGATTCTATCAACGAACGCAAGCGGGGCAATAAGGCCTCTTGCCAAGTAAAACTCAAACCAGCTAAAACTTTATTTATTTCTCTATCACGCTTCGCCGGCAAGGTCTTCCCCTCAGCGCCCGCCGGCGCTGTTTCCAATTCTTCTTCCAAAAGAGACTTATAATCCCCTGCGGTCCACTCGGCCGGCGCAGATGAAACGGCTTTGGCTTCGTCTATAAAAATATCTTTGACTGGTGCTGTAGTGGCTAATTCATGTACTTTCTCTTTCATTGGTAGGTTCTCGTTTGTTTTTGACTTAATTTGTTGGTCAACTTTTGGAGTCTGAAATTTAACAGGTCTGGGTTCGGCTATCAGAGTTTGGGGTTCGGTTGATGATTCCGTGATATTTTTATCCTCTCGGGCTTTAATATTTTTTTTATATTCCCTAAACTCAGCCATGGTCATGCGGACCTGGCTGCCGTCGGCTTTTTTGATTAGAATTGTTGATTGTGAAACTTCATCAGACATATTTAATATATCAATTCTTCATTCCAATGGAATTTGCCATCTGACTCATGGAATTCTATAATGTCTTTGTCAATAATGTCTGCGTCTTTAAGCGCTTGCGTTAAATCTAAAAATTTATCAAGCACGTCTTCATCATCAAGAATAAAATCCTTAGAACAATAGCGTAAAACAACTTGCAGAGGCAAAAGTGGATTAGCTTGTTTATAATAACTAATCAACTTTGACCAATCATTGCCCATTAAAATAATATAAAGTAGATCCAACAAATCCTCCTCACTCTGGCTAATTTTATTTTTTTCATTAAAAGCCGGTTTTTCTAGTAAATTGGCTCTTTCAATATGAAAAAATATATAAAATACTTCCGTCAACCATTTAACATACTTACCCCAACCTTTGATTGACCCATAAAAACTACTTAAAAATTCCTTTTGAGCAAGACCATCTAGAATTTTTACCTCGCCTACACTAACCACGTAATCATTAATCATGGATAATAAAGGCTTGGTGCTAGTTTTATTATCTTGAAAAACTAAAATATTTTCAGTATTTTTCTTCAAAGCTTTAATTAAATCAATGTATTTTTTTAAATATATATATTGGTTGTAAGAATTCACATCCAAATAATTTTGTAATATTTTCTGTACAGGCGCGCCAATAACAATGGCTTTGTAAAAATAATTTTTTAATAATTCATATCTGTCATCATCTGATAAAAGAAGAAAATTAAACCATAAAGCTTTTATCAAAACTGCATACATCAAAGTATCCTCCGTATTAAAATCCCGACGCGCTAAGACAACTTCTAAAGTCATAAAAGGCATTATAACATCAATATACTCCTCATGGTCTAAGCCCAAACTAATTTGCAGGCAAGTATATAAAAAGCTGTGTTTGTCATAATCTACCATTTTTTGTGAAAAGATATTACTAAGCTCTTGTGGGGTATAGATAGCCAGACCGGGTAAGCCACCCGTAGCCGCGCATAATAACTGTAAATGTTCATGTAATTGCTGAACAACTTTCTCTGTATCTTCATTAGGAGTTAAGCTTAATGCCTTGTTGACTAAGTTTGTATCTAATAAAAGCAAAAATTCCTGATTTTCTTCCTGCCAAATATCATCCAAAACTGCTTCAGGGTATGACAATAAATTAGAAGCCAGTAATTTTATATCAGCTATTCTTTCCTTATTAGAATGATTGACAAAATCAAAATTTACTAGCTTTTGCAAAGCTTGCGCGCTTTCCTGCCAGCTACCTGTAAAAAATTGTTCAAAACTAGCCATTTCCTGCATATAATTTGATAAATTTATTTATAAATTTTGCTATCCCCAATAGACATTTCTAAACACTAATGTTTATCCGAATCATCCGAATCTGTAATTAATTGTTGTTCTTCTTTTTCATAGGCTTCCTTTTGTTTTTGTATATATTCAATATAATCTTTTAAGACTTCATCTACTTGCCGCAAAGACTTGTCTAAAATAACTCCTGTGGGAATTGTTACTTTACCTAAATTGATCTTTATATCTTGAACCAAAGCTGAATCAAAACCACGCGCTGGATCATCAACTATTTGCTTAATTTGAATTACAATATTATTAATCCTACTCTGGTCATCAGACCCTTTTAATTCTTTAAAGAGTTTAGCTAATTCTCTCCGTTCTTGTACGTTTTCAATTAAAGAATTAGCCATATTTAAATTTCCGAAAGCACTAGTTCTCTCCTCTTTAGCTCTATAGGCTTGTTCTAAATTAGCCAAAGCACTGGCTATATTCTTTTGTTGTTTAGGATCTTCTACACTCTGAGTATCAACTTGTAAGTTAGACACTAAATCAGAAGCCTGCAATTTAGGCATACTACTAATGGCAGTTAATAATCTATCAAAACCTTCTTTTAAGACATTTTTTAAATCATCATTAATAACCCCGGCAATATTATCAGCTATCATTGTAGCCAATCTAGCGACATCATCTGATTTACCATCTTTAGCAGCTCTTCTTAACTCTTCTGTGCTATTGATTATTTTATGTCTCTGCTTAGGGTCTTCAACTTCCTGAGCTTGTTCTTCAAAATCAACAGTTTGTGCTTCAACCCCAGCCACTGTCTGAGCTGTCTCCCGTACAGTACTGGCTGTCTTCTTCATTTTCTTGGCTTGTTTAATAGGTTTAGATTCTGGTTCAACAGCTGCTACTTCCTTGCTGGCAACTACTAATCTATCTGCCACATTATGTTTGTCTCTTTTAATAACTCCTTCAACCAGTTTCAAATCTTCTTGCATCTGTCTTTCCACATCACTATCGGTTTCAGCTTTTATTTTATCGTTTAAACTTGTCTTAATTTTTTTTGCCTTTGTCTTTAAATAATTAGAAACTTGTGCCTGCAAATCAGACATAGTTTCTGCCTTTATATCAGTTCCAGCAATAACAACTTTTACCTTGCCATTTTTGGCATCAATCTCGTTTTGCCCAGTTTTGGCGGCAATAGCTAAAGCAGTTGGTATAGCATTAACTGATAAATCTTCAGCGCCAACTTTTAATAATGACATATACGTACCCATATCTTCATCACCATAACCGCGCATCAACTTAATCTCTCTGGTACCGCCTTCTTTAGTACTTTTATTATCCAACAGCTCTGCATAGCCTTCTTGGTTCTTACCTAATTGCAAATATCTATTGCCCCACAAAAGTACAGTATTTATAAATCTTTCATCCGCCACATTATTTAAAGCTTGTGTAGTTGTAACTTTTGATATTTTCAAATTTTTAAGTTTATCGGCCATAATATGAATCATAAATTGATGTATATTATCCAACAGACCTACACCCTGTGGATTATGATGTGTATTACTGGCTTTGACTATGGCGCCTGCCTTGTCAGACATACTTTCTTCATAAGTT
>CAZRZS010000030.1:0-9342 GCA_964604685.1 uncultured Gammaproteobacteria bacterium | reverse complement strand
GGGCGGTTTTTTTATTTTTTATTTTTTATCTCAGCCAGCACTTTATCAATAAACTCTTTCTTGCTCATTTGTTCTTGTTTTTCTTGCCCACGTATGCGAATCATTAAATCCTCTCCACTTAACTCTTTATCACCTACTATTAAAATGTATGGTACTTTTTTCCCTACGGCTTTGCGCACCTTATTACCGACAGTTTCATCACTGGCATCCAACTCTATACGAATACCGGCTTGTCTAAATTCTGAAGCCATTTCCTCTGTGCCAGTAATATGTTTTTCTGATACTGGCGCCAACTGCACTTGAACAGGTGACAACCAAACAGGAAAAACACCAGCAAAATGTTCAATTAAAATTGCCATAAAGCGTTCCAAAGACCCGGCTACAGCAATATGTATCATAACTGGACGAACTTTGTTACCTGTCTCATTTGTATATTCCAACTCAAATCTCTCCGGTTGATTAAAATCTAATTGAATAGTTGCTAACTGCCATTCCCGTCCAATAGAATCTTTGCCTTTAAAATCAATCTTAGGTCCATAAAAAGCAGCTTCACCTTCATCAACTGTATATATCTGTTTTACATCCTTAAGAAACTCAACTAAAGCTTGCTCTGATTCCTGCCAAATTTTATCTTCACCTAGATACTTTTCTTTATGTTCTAAATCACGGACTGATAACCGCACATCAAGCTCAATACCAAAAGGTTTATAAAATTCTTTAATAATCTCATAAGCACCCTGGGCTTCCTGTTGAATCTGGTCAGGGCGTAAAAAGATATGTGTATCATCAATACTAATAGAACGAACACGCGACAAGCCATGTAATTCTCCAGCTTGTTCATCACGATATTGTTTAGTAATTTCAGCATAACGAAAAGGCATCTCTTTATAGCTACGTGGACGAGAAGCGTAAATTTGTGCGTGATGAGGACAATTCATGGGTTTTAAGACAAATTCATCTGATTTACCTTTAACATAAAAAATATCATCTTTAAATTTATCATAATGGCCTGATGTCTTGTACAATTCCACTTTGGCCAAATAAGGAATATCCACCAATTGATAACCTTGAACAAATTTAAGTTCATTTAAAAATTTAGTCAATTCCTCACGAATTATGGTACCCCGTGGCGTAAACAAAGGTAAACCAGGACCAATTAAATCTGAAAAACAAAATAAATCCAATTCCTGCCCAAGTTTACGATGGTCACGTTTCTCAGCTTCTGCCAACATCTCTAAATATTCAGTCAATTCTTTTTGGGTAGCAAAAGCCGTACCATAAATCCTTTGTAACATTTTATTCTTTTCATCGCCATGCCAATAAGCGCCGGCAATCTTGAGTAATTTGAAGACCCCAATTTTGCCACTGGATTCAACGTGAGGACCAGAACAGATATCAACAAAAGTCCCAGGCATATCTTTACCCTTCTCACCCAGCCAATAGACACTAACTTTTTCACCACGTTCCTCTATTTCATCCAGCCATTCATGCTTATATTCATTTCCCTTAAAAGCATTACGGCTAAAAAACTCCTTGGCTTCTTTAATGGTCATTTCATCTTTAATAATCGGCAAATCCTCTTTAATAATTTTAGTCATTTCCTTTTCAATCTTGATAAAATCACTCTCTGAGAATTTTTGGTCCGAGTCAAAATCAAAATAAAAACCATCAGCTGTAGCTGGACCCATGGCAGCTTTCACCTTATCTGGCCATAGTCTCATAATAGCCATTGTTAAAACATGCTCACAGGAATGGCGCATAGCTAATAATTCTTCTTCTTTTTTCATATTATTTAGATTAAAATTAATAAATTATATTTGTTAAATAAAAAACCCGATATACATACATAGTACATCGGGGTCCTCAGATTGTGAAGACGGTTCCACCCGAATATTTAACTTAGCTGGATTGTCTTTGGTTTAGCCCCGATTTAAGTCGGAATCTCTAACGAGAATCTGGTTGGTAGCCAGACCAATCACCTAAGTATAGGATATACTAATAAAAAATTGCTGTCAAGCCCTAGTCTTGTACAATACACAATGAGCCCCAAATAAAACCCCGTTCCAATGCAAAATGAGCCCGAAGGGCTCATTGAGCAGGGGTGCGGAATCGTTCATACTATGGTTGTATGACTATAACTATGAACGACTCACACCTTGTGAGTATCTCACAAATCAAGGAGTTTTTAAAGGTCGGGGGCAATATCTCATTTTCTAGTAAATCCCAAGACGAGACTTATCGGTGGATAGAAATGATTTTGAGCCGATTTTGGTATTTCTCGCTTCGGAAAAAAGATAAAACAGTAATCAAACAATATATAATGAAAATGATCAGCTATTCGGATGCTCAGCTAACCAGACTAATCAAAAAGAAAAAGGTTGCGCGGGTGATCAGGGTGGTGAAAGGAAAGCAACATACTTTCAAAAAAAAGTATGGTCCGGAAGATGTCGCTTTGCTCATTAAAACGGACATGGCGCACGGCCGATTATCGAGGCCGGCGACGAAAAAAATTTTAGAACGAGAATATGATGTGTACGGAAAAAAAGAATATGAACAGTTAAAAAATATTTCTGTTTCCCATATCTACAATCTGCGGAGTACGAGACAGTATCAAAGCCGAATGGGTTCGTCATTTGAGAAAACCAAACCAACCAATAATCTCATTGGCGAAAGACAAAAACCAGAGCCGAATGGCAGTCCCGGATATATCTGCGTAGACACGGTTCATCAGGGGGATTATGTAGACGAATCGGGACAAAAGAAAGGGGTATATCATATCAATCTGGTAGATGAAATACTGCAGTGGGAAATTGCCGGCTCGGTTGAAGGAATATCAGAACGATTTCTATCTCCTCTTCTTGAACAATTGATTAAACAATTTCCATTCAAAATCGTTAATTTTCATTCCGGTAATGGTTCGGAGTATATCAACAAAATTGTCGCTCAACTTTTGAACAAACTGCTAATCAGACAAACTAAATCACGGCCAAGGCATAGCAACGACAACGGACTCGTGGAAACAAAAAACGGATCCGTGATCCGCAAACACTTTGGCTATGCTTACATCCCGCAACGGCACGCGGAAAAGATAAATTATTTCTACCGGACATATTTCAATCCCTATCTCAATTTTCATCGGCCGAGCGGTTACCCGGCGAGAGTGCCGGATCCAGAGAAAAAAGGAAAATACAAGAATGTTTATCAAACTTATCTAACGCCGTTTGAAAAATTACAATCATTGAAAAATCCGAAACAATATTTGCGGACAAACATGACCATGAGTCTGCTCAAACAATTCGCCAGCCAAATCTCAGATACCGAGGCGGCCGAGGCAATGCAACAAGCTAAACGAGAATTATTTAAAACAATTCGTTCAGATTAATCAGATTAATTCATTTGCCATGGGTGTGGACAGATTTGGGGCTCATCGCTTGACTGGAAAAGACTGCCCTATTCTACATTCTTAACTATAACTGTTACATGTTCAGGAACATGAGGCACAGTTTGCATCCAAGCCGGGCTAAATTTAATTTCCACGCCCTGAACATGGTCTAGGGAAAGTAGATAACGTCTGACTTCATCACGAGTTTTGCCAAAAAAAATCTGTTTTTGTAATTGCAGACTTTCTGGATTTAATAAGACTAAACCACTGCCATGGACATTCAAATTAGCCGTGGCTTTAATTAAATCATAATCTGTTAAAATCACTGTCGGCATCATACCATCGGTAGCTAATAATTCATCATGACTAATTAATTTTTTATTTAATTCTATTTTTACCAAATCTTTAATTCTATCCTGCTCATAAAAAACAGCAACCACAATAGCCTTACCAGTTAACTCAAAATCTTCTAACTCATCACCGACTGCGTTATCACTAGTCACTTCATATTTCGCTAACTGATAAACACCAGTTAAATTTGAATAATCAGCTTCTAATTTCTCTTTAGCCAATGCTTCTAAATCCGCAACTAGTTCTTTTTCCGCAGTAGCCCAATCTTGTTCACCTAAAATGCCTATCATCTTGATACCACCCATCATCGGACTGTCTGAAGTCGCATAAACTAATTTTTGCTTGTCTTCCCGCAAACCTGGAATAGTAAATTCAGCAGGGCCGATTTCACTTTCTCGTCCTGATACATCAGCATAAACTTCTGCTTCCACTGTACCTTGGGCTGGCACAACTACGCCTGCTTTTAACCGAAATAAAATACCTGCAGAAGTTAAGAGGCGCGTAGTCGCTATCAATGGCTGATTATAATTAGTTTCATTATGTAAAATGACTACACCAATAGCGACATCAGACTCCTCTTTTACTTGAGTAGGTTTAAAATTTTTAGTCAAATTAACTTCTGTATTCACCAGGACTCCCTCCACTTCTTGAAACTCAAGTTCTTCATTAATTTCAATCAATTCAGCCTTAGTAATTACCGTAATCTCAGCTCGTTTGGAAGACATAAAAATTATTATACCCAAAAGAATGATGGTGATGAATAAAAAAGTCAAAGCCACATATTTATAAAATCGCACTGGTTCAGTATTTTGGCCATTAGTTTGTTTGCGTTTGGGAGTCATAAAAAAATAATTAAATATTATTTATTCGGTTACTCTAAAAATTTCTTCTAAAGAAGTCAACTTATCCAAAGCCTTTAAAACTCCATCCTGTACCATCGTTACCATGCCATTCTTAACAGCAATTTCTTCAATTATATATTCAGAAACCTGAGCACTTAAAATATTTTCTTCAATTTCTTTATTAATAGAAAAAATTTCAAAAATACCTATACGGCCTTTGTAACCCAAACCACCACACTGGGCACAGCCTTTGCCTTGATAAAACTTCAAATTTTCCATATTTATATGCTGTTTTTCTGTTTCTGGCATGGTCTGAATAACTTTGCCAACTCTTTCCAGTATATGTGAATCTAGTTCAGCTTCTTCTCGGCAATTTCCACAAATCTTTCTTACTAAACGTTGACCAATCACGGCATTTAAAGCTGGCGCTAATAAAAAAGGCTTTACACCCATAGAAAGAAACCTGGGAATGGCGCCGGCCGCATTATTCGTATGAATAGTTGATAAAATTAAATGGCCGGTTAAAGATTCCTGAATAGCGATTTCTGCTGTTTCTAAATCTCGAATTTCCCCAACCATGGCAATATCTGGATCTTGACGCAATAATGATTTTAAAGCCTGAGAAAAAGTAAAACCTTTTTTTGTTTCAACTTGACTCTGATTAATACCCTCCATCTTGTATTCCACGGGATCTTCTAAAGTCACAATCTTCACCCCTGGCTTATTCAGCAACTGCATGATGGCATACATAGTCGTAGTTTTGCCAGAACCAGTCGGACCAGTTGTCACCACCAGACCATTGGGTCGTTCAATTTCTTGCTTCAAACGCACATAGGCACTGCCACGCAATCCTAGACTATCCAAATCTAAACCTTGGCGATTCTGATATAATAAACGCATCACCACACTTTCGCCATAAATGGTCGGCATCGCAGAAACACGCACATCTACGTCGCCCTCGGCCAACTTAATGGTAAAACGACCATCTTGAGGTTTGTCATTAATATTGATTTTTAAAGAAGAAACTAATTTAATCCGACTAAGTAATTGTTTAAATAAATCTTTTGGTAAAATAGCAACATCATGCAAAATACCATCTAAACGCAAACGAATAACAACTTGTTTTTCTTCTGCTTCCACATGCAAATCTGAAGCTTCAAGTTTCAAAGCCACACCTAATAACAAAGTTAACAAATCTGTGGTCGATTTTTGGTCCAACAAAGCCTGAAAGGATTTGAAATCCGACACTTTAGCTTTAACTTTTTCCAAATCCTTAGATTGAATAGATATATCTTTACTAATTATCCTAACCACTGGTAAATTTTCATATAATTTTAAAACTCGTTCTAAACTTTTTTGAGAAATGACATAAAGAACGCCCTCGGCATGATTGTGTTCTGCCAAAGCCTGTAATAATTCAGTTACCGCCTTATTAGTCGGATCAACTGTGCCCAATTTAAATTCATCAGAAGTGGCATAAAAACAAACTGTCTTCAACTGTTTCACTTCTGCCTTAGAAATCTGCCGCATTGCCTCATGAGAAACTGGAAATTGATCCAAATCAATATGAGGCAATCCCATTTTTTGAGCAAGCTGAATGGCTTCTTTTTCTTTTTCTTTTAAATCAACTTCTCCCAGCTTCTTCTTAAATTTATTCTCTGTCTCAGGAGAAGACACCTGCAAACTAGACCTCTTAATCGGCTCTTTTTTAATTTCATTAATTTGTAATAAATCATCAATATTAGGCGAGTCTGGCATAAATAATAATTTATTGCCCTAGTAAATGTAAAATCCTGCTTTTAATCCCTGCTTGATGCATTTTCATAAACAAATATGTCCAAACAGAAGTAACAAAAACAGTGAAAACCGAACCTAACAACAAAATAAAAAGTAAAAACAAGATTAAGCCAACAATTACGCCGATTAACCATAGGCTGGCATTGCCAATTAAAGCCGCAATAAACCACATTAATAAAGTCGGAAAGAAAAATACTAGAAAACCAAAAACAGTCACCGCAGCCAGAACTAAATTCAAAACTAAAACAATTAAACCAACTTCAAATGAAACCAGCCAATGGTTAGTAAATAACTGCCAAGCGGCGCTAATGGCTTTGCCAAATGAATATTCCTCTACGACAATATAAGCGGCGGCATAAACAGCTAAAAATGAAACTAACATGCCAACCAGCATAACTAGAATAAACAAAAATAAGAAAATACCAACTTCTAGAACACTAGCTTCTAAAATTACAGATACGGTTGCCCAACCAATCAACAAAGCCAATAAAACAAAAATAATTTTTTTAAACAAATTAATAAAAAACAGACGCCAAAAATGCCTAGTTCCAGCTTGCCAAGCCACACCCACATCAGGTAAATTTTTATGCTTAGTTGAATTAGCCGCGGCTTTAATCAAAGCACCTTGTGAAACAACTGAAACAAAAATTAATAACAAACCCAAACCTAATAAAACTACCAAAAGCCAAATAAACCAAAACCAAGCATCAACTGATAAACTAAATGAGCTAATCTCTGAAGCTTCACGAGCAACTTTAGGCAAGGTCAACCAATATGGAAAAAAACCAAAATTAGTTGTGGCTGAGCCAACTTTTGATAATAACTCCATTAAGCCCATTTGACCTAAAAAAGCGGCAAACAAACCAAATATCCAAAGTAATTTATGTTTCCAAGCTAAAGCCCAAGAATGGCGCAGAGCTTGACGATAGAGTGGTTCATGCATATGATTGTATGTTAAAAATCAAAAGTTAAAATTTAACTCATTTTTAGATATAGATATTATACCATATTCTATGTAAAAAAACCAAAAGTGGACTAGCATAGTCCACTTTTTTAGCTGAAATATATATTTTTACTTCTCTAGTGTCTTTATCTCACCCATAATCTTATTAAACTTAGCTTGCTCCACTGTTTCTTTTTCCAATAAAACTTTTACTAATTCAGCCATTTCTTGACGATGCTCTTTAATAATCTTTTCAGCTATCTTTTCGGCATCGCCTAACAATTTACTAATCTCATTATCAATTTGTTCAGCTATTTTTTCGCTATAATTTTTCTTCTGGTGGATTTCTTGAGCTAAGAAAATTAATTCTTCATTCTCGCCATATTGTCTAGGGCCAAGTTTTTCACTCATGCCATAACGCATAATCATAGAAGTGGCCATCTTAGTGGCTTTTTGTAAATCACTTGAAGGACCGGTTGACAATTCTTCATCACCATAAATCATTTTTTCTGTCACATATCCACCTAACATCATAGCCAAATCATCTTTGAATTTCGCCAGTGTGCTATATCGCACATCCTTATCCGGCATGGACAAAGTATAACCACCTGCCATACCTCGGCCAATAATAGAAACCTTGCGTACCGGATCACAATTTTTTAAAAAGTGGCCAACCACAGCATGGCCAGCTTCATGATAGGCAGTCATCTCCCGTTCTTTGTCTGTCATTACCCGAGAACGTTTTTCTGGACCAAGCATAACTTTTTCAATACTTTCTAAAATCTCTGATTTGTTAATCTGTTTCAAATTACGCCTTACTGCTAAAATGGCTGCCTCGTTTAAAAGATTTTCCAAATCAGCCCCTGAAAAACCAGGTGTACGTTCAGCAATTTCACGTAAAGATACAGACTTAGGAATGGGTTTGCCCTTAGCATGAACCTGCAAAATTTCTTCGCGATCATTAATATCCGGCATGTCAATGATTACGCGACGATCAAAACGGCCAGGACGTAGCAAAGCTGGATCTAAAACATCAGGCCTGTTAGTAGCGGCAACCACAATCACGCCTAAATTTGGGTCAAAGCCATCCATTTCTACAAGTATTTGATTCAAAGTTTGTTCACGCTCATCATGAGACCCCCCCAAACCAGAACCACGCTTACGACCAACGGCATCAATTTCGTCTATAAAGACAATAGCGGGAGCAGCTTTCTTAGCTTTGTTAAATAAATCACGAACGCGAGAGGCCCCGACACCAACAAACATCTCAACAAATTCTGACCCAGAAATGTGGAAAAAGGGTACATTGGCTTCACCGGCTACGGCTTTGGCTATCAAAGTCTTACCAGTACCAGGAGAACCCATGAGTAAAACGCCTTTAGGAATTTTCGCGCCCATAACAGTAAATTTTTTAGGATCTTGCAAAAATTCTACCACTTCCATTAATTCTTCTTTTGATTCTTTAGCTCCGGCCACGTCTTTAAATGTCTTCTTATGTTTGTCATCAGGCTTGGCCTGACGAGCCATGCTCTGTCCAAAACCCATAGCCTTATTATTCATGCCTTGGACCTGCCGAGTCATAAAAAAAATAATGACGATGATAATAATCAAAGGCAATAAAAAAGGCAAAAGAACTTTTAACCAATAATCAAAACCAGATTCTTCTTTTATTTGCACATCAATCTTCTGCAGTTTTTCAGGAAGCACGTTATAATTACTCATCAGTTCAGAAAAAGATTGGCCTATTTCTTTTTTAACTTCTTGAGTAACAGCTTCATCGCCGAATAATTTCACTGCCAAGGTATCACCTCTAACTTCAATACTTTGAACTTGCTCATTATTAATTTCTTGCAATAAAGTATTGATGCCAACAACTTTTGGTTTGGTTTGGTCAAGCGAAGAAAAACTCAAAAGAGCGGCAATCACCAACAGAGAGAAAAAAATTATGGCAAAGTTTTTAATAAGATTTTTCATAGTAGAAGTAAGTATAGCGGAAAAACCGACTTTTGTCAATCTGAAACAAAAAA